>JBDKJJ010000350.1:0-10756 GCA_039796635.1 Bacteroidota bacterium | reverse complement strand
TTATCATTATTATTGCAACAATACCATGGCCAGGTATGGCGGCAGGTAGAGGTTTGTTGCCTAATTTTTAAAAAGGATATTAAAGAATTAATAAGCGGAAGTTGAATTCCAAGAAAACAGTAAAATGCTGATTTTTTAAAATTACTCTTCTACATAATTCAAATCCTTGTGAAATGTTTCTTCCATTCTTAATACTGCAAAAATGGATACGGCCATCACCACTACACCCGTTAAAATTGCAGCATAAATTAAAGTATGGTCAGTTGAATACTCATTGCTTTTAAAATAAAACCTAAAGCCAGTAAAAATGGCTGAAATAATAGGTAATGAACCTCTAACAAAATTCGGAACTGTAGTAGTAACTGTTGAACGTATGTTAGTGCCAAAACTTTCAGCAGCAATGGTTACAAATACAGCCCAGTAGCCAACACCTGTACCAACTAAAAATATTACAAAATAAAACATGTTTGCCGAAATACCTGCCGACATAAAATAAATGACCAATGCCACCACAGTAGCTAATAAATAAATTAAAATGGTTTTAGTTCGGCTTCGTAATTTTTGACTGATAATGCCACAAAGCAAATCGCCAAAGGTGGTACCAGCATACGATGCAGCAACAGCTAATGGTGCAAAAATTTTCCCATTGATTTTTAAAGCTTCTGAAAATTCAGGTGAAAGCGTTACTAAAATACCTATTACATACCAACAAGGCCAACCAATCAAAATACATTTAATGTATTTTTTTAGATTATTGAAGTCGGAAAAAATGAGCATTAAATTTCCCTTTTTAATATGTGTTTGATTTTTTACTTGTTCAAACATACCTGATTCCATTAATCCAATTCGCATAATTAAAAGTAATAAGCCCATTCCACCGCCAATGTAATAGCAAGTGCGCCAACCATCGCCATGCATTCCGAAAAAGTAACCCATCAATCCGCCAAATATGGCACCTGAAACGCCTATGGTGGCTACCATTGTGGTTCCATAGCCTCTGTGTTCTTTGTGCATTTGTTCTACAACTAATGTAATGCCTGCGCCTAATTCGCCAGCCAATCCGAAGCCTGCAATGAATCGTAAAATTTTATATTGCTCTAAATTAGTTACCATGCCGTTAGCAATATTGGCTAATGAATACAATAAAATTGAACCAAATAAAACGGAAAGTCGTCCTTTTTTATCACCTAAAATTCCCCAAAAAATTCCGCCAATCAACATACCGAACATTTGAATATTAATGAGCAATAAACCATTGCTTTCAATATTTTCTTTACCTATTATACCAATTGATTTCAAACTTGGAATTCTTACAATTGAAAATAAAATTAAATCGTAAATATCAACAAAATAGCCTAATGCAGCTACTATAATGGTGGCGCTAAGCAAATGCTTTATTTTAAAATCAGGGACTGAATTCATCTCGAAACTTATAAGTTTTTTTTATTTTATTTTTTCACCACATGGATACATAGAAATTTTAGTTTGATTTGTTCTTACATAATTCTATGTTATTCGCCTTGGCTAACTATGAACAACTTTATTACCTCCATTTCAAACTGAAAATATTTTAAATGAAAAGAGAGCGTAGTAAAACTTTTTTTTTAATAGAAAAGAGTATGTTTTTTATGTTTCTATTTGGTTATTATTTTTAAGAAGTTTTCATGATTTTGGTTCTTTACTTTTTCCAAAAAATAATTTCCATAAAACAGGAGCAGTTGTAACAAAAATAATTCCGATTACAATCACTTCTAAATGTGATTTTAAATCAAAATTGAATTGATTCAAAATAAAAATTTGTAAAAAATGACCTGCAAAAATCATACTTACCACCCATGCCACACAACCAATTATGTTGTAGAACATAAATTTCTTTTTATCCATATCAACTATACCTGCAATGATTGGCGCAAACGTACGAATAATGGGTAAAAATCGAGCAAATACAATTGCTCCGCCGCCATGTTTTTCATAAAAATCATGAGCATCATGTAAATATTTTTTCTTGAATAAATACTTGTCTTTCCAATTAAACATAGTAGGACCAATTTTTTTACCAAACGCAAAACCAACCAAATTGCCAATTATTCCAGCAATAATTACCAATAATGAAATTAAAGAAAGATGGATTAACTCACTTTCAACGCCGGTGATTCCGAAATTTTGTAAAAAGTCATTAGCTAAATTGCTGCTGTATATTCCAGCTACAAAAAGCAAACTATCACCTGGCAGAAAAAAGCCAACGAATAAGCCTGTTTCAGCAAAAATGATAAAAAGCATCACCCAAATTCCACCGTGTGAAATAATCCATTCAGGATTAATAAATTGTTTTAAATTTTCAATAATTTCATGCATAATGGCGGTAAATATAATAGATTTCAAATACAACTTTACATATTTGAAAATTGCTTGATTCTTTTAACTTTGCAATCCTTTTTTTAAGGGAAGTTATTCGTTATTAAGTTATTGAGTTATTTGTAGCTCATCCTTAATAACCTTATAACATAGTAACCTAATAACATAAGTAGCATGCGTCTTACAAGTTTAGAAGTAAAAGGATTTAAAAGTTTTGCCGATAAAACCACCATTCATTTTAATGATAATATGACCGGTATTGTTGGGCCTAACGGTTGCGGCAAATCAAATGTGGTAGATGCCATACGATGGGTTGTTGGTGAACAAAAGGCAAGAGCTTTGCGTAGCGGAAAAATGGAAGATTTAATTTTCAATGGCTCAAAAGGTAGAAACGCAAGCAATTTGGCTGAAGTAGCTTTAACTTTTGAAAATACAAAAAATCAATTAGGAACTGAATTTAGTACGGTTCGAATCAGCCGTATGTATTTCAGAAATGGCGAATCGGAGTATAGAATTAATGATGTGCCTTGCCGATTGAAGGATATTAATAATCTATTCATGGATACTGGCGTAAGCAGTGATAGTTATGCCATTATTGAATTGAAGATGATTGAAGAAATTATTTCGGACAGAGAAAATTCAAGAAGACAATTGTTTGAACAAGCGGCTGGTATCTCTAAATACAAAGAACGCAAACGGGAAACTATCAGCAAATTAGAAAGTACTCAAACTGATTTAAATCGGGTGGAAGATTTGTTGTTTGAAATTGAAGGCAATTTAAAATCGTTAGAAAGTCAAGCTAAAAAAGCAAAAAAATATTACGAGTTAAAAGAAGAATATAAAAAGGAAAGCGTTGATTTAGCTGCGTTTACATTGGTAAATTACAAAGATGAATTTGAAAATATCACTAAAAGACAAGATGAGGAAAACGATAGAAAGCTTCAAGTTGAAACTGAATTGAATCAAATTCAAGCTGGTGTTGAAAAAGATAAAGTGGTATTAATTGATAAAGAAAGAAGATTAAACGAAACACAAAAAAACTTTAATGAGTTTTTAAATAATATCACTCAACAAGAAAATGATAAAAAATTGGCTCAAGAAAAAATTAAATTTTTGCTTGAAAAACAAACCAATTTAAAACTGCAAATTGAAAATAGTAAAACTACTATCACCACTTTACAATCAGATATTGAAAACGCTGGAATTAGAAAAGAAGATATTTTAAAGGATTTAGAAAATGCTGAAAGCAAATTAACTGCTGCAAAGGAAGCATTGGAAAATGTTAAATTGGCTTATGAAGAAAAGCGCAAACAATTGGCGGATGAGCAATTGAAAAAACAAGTGATTGATAAGCATTATTACGATAATGAAAAAGAAATTGCGGTAGGTGATGCTCAGAAGAATAGCCATGTTGCAGAAATAAATCAAAGTGCTTTATGGATTGCTAGTAGCAAAGAGCAAAAAGAAAATTTGCAAAAGCAAAGTGAGCATTTAACTAAAGAAAAAGAAGAGTTAGAAGCTTCATTTAAAGCATCGGAAGAACAAGAGTTGCAATTGCAAAATAATATTCGTTCAACTCGTGAATTGTTGGACCAATTGCGTCAGGAATTAGCTGTGCAAAATCGTCAGTTAGATGCAAAGCAAAATGAATATAATTTAACTAAAAGCATGGTAGATAAATTGGAAGGATTTCCAGATTCTATCAAGTTTTTAAAGCAACAACCTAACTTCCCTAAATCAGCGCCATTATTAAGCGATATTATTGCAGCCAAAGATGAATATAAAGCAACAATTGAAAATTTGTTAGAGCCTTATTTGAATTATTATGTGGTTGAAACATTGGCTGAAGCTATAACAGCGGTTAATTTATTAAGCGATAACAAAAAAGGAAAAGCTAATTTTTTCATTTTAGAAGAATTGAAAGCTTATGAAAATATAGATGCAGAAACAATTGCTCATTGCACTCATGCACTAAGCATAATTGAATCAGATGCTAAATATCAATCCTTAATTAATTATCTTTTAAACAAGGTTTATATTACTGAAGATGTTGAAAATGCTCCAGTTTCAAGTCGCCCCGATTTTATTTTCATTTCACCAAATGCAAAATTTATTCGTAGCCGATTTGCTTTAAGTGGTGGAAGTGTTGGCTTGTTTGAAGGTAAGCGTTTGGGCAGATTAAAAAATCTTGAAAAATTGCAAGATGAAATTGCAAAATTGAAAACTTCGGCTGATGGAATTGATGTGAAAATTAAAGAAAATCAAACTCAATTAGTAAGTATGAATCAGCAGTTGCAAAGTGTAAATTTGAATGCACAGCGAAATAAATTGAGTCAGAAAACCAATGAAATGATTGCAGTAAAAACGAAATTAGAAAACGTTGAATTGCAATCAAAAAACAATGAGGAACGTCAGACTGCAATTAGCGAAAAGATAAAAATTATTGAAGAAAAGCAAAAAGGTTTACTTGAAAAATTAGAAGGATTAAGAATTGAAAGAGATAGTTTTCAAGCAAAAATTGATGAGATAACTGTTGCTTATAATGATGCTAATAATTCATTGCAACAACAAACTAATGAATTTAATCAAACCAATATTCATTTTATTCAGCAACAAAATAGTTTGAAAACTATTGAGCAAGAAATTCATATCAAACAAAACCAGATTACTCAAATAAATCAACAATATGAGCAAAACCAACAAGCATTGGGCATTGCAGAGGTTGATTATTATGATTTGAATAAAAATTTAGAAGTAGTTGAAGTGCAATTAAGTTCATTAATTGGCAAACGTGAAGGATTGGAAAATGAACTAAAAGCAATTGAAGAAGAGTATTATAAAAGCCGAACTGAAATTGATGAACGTGAAAATAAATTAAAAGCTTTACAACGTACTAAAGAACAAGTTGATTCTATAATTCAATCTATTAAAGATAAAAATACTGATTTACGATTGCAGTTAAGCGGTTTGAAAGAGCGCTTGAGTATTGAATTTAATATCAATATTGATGATATAATTGACAACGGACCTAATCCAGATTTGAATTATGAACAACTGCAATCAAGTGTTGCAAAAGCAAAAGAGCGTTTAGATAAATTTGGTGAAATAAATCCAATGGCGGTGGAAGCATTTGAGGAAATGAAAACACGTTATGATTTTATTGTAACGCAAAAAGCTGATTTAGTTTCAGCTAAAACTTCTTTGGAGGAAACGATGAAAGAAATTGAAACTACAGCAAGTGAAAAATTCTTAGATGCATTTACCAGAGTTAAATCAAACTTTATTAATGTATTTCAAAAGCTATTTACTGAAGGTGATCAATGCGATTTGTATTTGGAAAATCCTGATGATGTTTTAGAAAGTAAAATTGAAGTAGTAGCCAAACCTAAAGGCAAAAAACCAAGTACAATTACACAGTTAAGTGGTGGTGAAAAAACATTGACTGCAATTGCATTATTATTCTCTTTATACCTTTTAAAACCAGCGCCATTTTGTATTTTGGATGAGGTTGATGCCCCGTTGGATGATAATAACGTTGGTAAATTCAACAATATGATTCGTGAATTCAGTAATAATTCTCAATTCATTATTGTAACGCATAACAAAGCTACAATGGCTTCGGTAGATGTGATTTATGGTGTTACGATGGCTGAACCAGGCGTAAGTAGAATGGTGCCAGTGGATTTTAGAAGTTTGGAATGATGCAACGAATGCACAGATGATTTTTGATAATTCTTCATTCCAATTATTCGAGTATTCGAATGTTCGATTGTTTTGAATGACGAAGAGCCGATTAATCGAATGATGAATAATCAAATTTTCATTTCATTTTTTCACACACAAATATTGTAAGAAAAGTGGAGTGGAGGAAATTTATTCTTCATTCTAATTATTCGAGTACTCTAATGTTCGATTGTTTTTTTGGAATGACGAAGAGCCGATTAATCGAATGATGAATAATCGAATTTTTATTTCATTTTTTCACACACAAATATTGTAAGAAAAGTGGAGTGGAGGAAATTTATTGATAATGATATTTACAATGAATGATTTCAACAAAATCGTTAGTAACTCTATACACCAAACGATGTTCGTCAGTAATTCTTCTGCTCCAATAGCCTTTTAATTCATGTTTTAATGGTTCAGGTTTTCCTTTGCCGGTAAATGGTGTTCGTGAAATTTCTTTAATTAAATCAACTAATCGTTGATGCACTTTTTTGTCTTCCGTTAGCCACTGATTATATTCTTCGAAAGCATGAATAGTGAATTGAATTTTCTTCATTTCAAATCATCAATATTTAACGAAATAGTTTGTCCGTTTTTTGCTTGCTCCACAGATTCGATGATTCGTTTTTTATTATTTGGATTTGATAGCAAATATTCTGTATCATCATCCATTTCAGATTGAATGGTGATGGTAACTTTTTGATGTTTAAAAAGTTCTTTTATTTTTTGCAGAAATGAATTATCTAATTCATCTATGTTGGCTTGCAATGTTGTGTACATAAGATTTCTTTTTTGTAAAGATAAATAATTTTCACACACAAATATTGGAAGAAAAATGTAGCATCTGAAATTTATTCTTCATTCTAATTATTCGAGTACTCGAATGTTCGATTGTTTTGAATGACGAAGAGCCGATTAATCGAATGTTGAATAATCGAATTTTCATTTCATTTTTTCACAAACAAATATTGGAAGAAAAATGTAGCATCTGAAATTTATTCTTCATTCCAATTATTCGAGTATTCGAATGTTCGATTGTTTTGAATGACTAAGAGCCGAGCAGTGGAATTATTAGAAAATATATTAAGCTTTAATTTATTGATTTGAATTCCCTTCAACTACAATTACAATTTCGCCTTTTACTTCTTTTTGTTTGAAGTGAGCAGTTACTTCAGCCAAAGTGCCTCGTTTGTTTTCTTCAAACATTTTGGTGAGTTCACGGCATACACATACTTTACGTTCAACGCCTAAATGTTCGGCTAACTCTTCCAGGCATTTTACTAATCTATGTGGTGATTCTAAAATCACAATAGTACGAGTTTCATTTATCAAATTTTTGATACGAGTTTGTCTTCCTTTTTTTTGTGGTAAAAATCCTTCGTAACAAAAGCGTTCGCATGGCATACCACTTTGCACCACAGCAGGAATAATGGCTGTAGCTCCAGGTAAACACTCAACTTTGATATTATTTTCAATACATTTTCTAACCAATAAAAATGCGGCATCACTAATGCCTGGTGTGCCAGCATCACTAACCAATGCTAATTTTTTTCCAGCTAAAATTTCTGAAACAATATGTTCGGTTTTTTGATGTTCATTATGCTGATGATATAACCACAAAGGTTTATCAATTTGGTAGTGATGCAACAATTTTCCTGTGATACGGCTATCTTCACACAGCACAGCATCTACTTCTTTTAAAAGTCGAAGTGAACGAAGTGTTATATCTTCTAAATTGCCAATAGGTGTAGGAATGAGGTAAAGCATTTTGTTTTATTGGCTCCAAAACTAACTACCATTCATTAAAAAACATTTAATTTGTGCCAAATTTTAAAATTAATGCAAGAAAGTAATGAACTTACGATAATTCAGTTATTCAGTGCAATTAAAAGACAAGTACAATTGCTCAAAAAAAGGATTCTATGGATATTAATCCCTTCAATTATTTTGTCTATTGGAGCCTATTATAAAGAAAAATTATCTACTACTCAATATACGGCAAGAGCTTCTTTTTCAATTTCATCTAACAATCAAGATGGAATTTCGTCAATGCTATCAATTGCCAATCAATTTGGTATAAAGGTGGGGGACATAAATGAAGTAAACAATTTTACTTTGGCAAGTATTGTATCATCAAAAACTGCAATTTTTTCTTCCCTGTTAACACCATATCTTGATCCTCAAACAAATAAAGAAGATTTATTCATTAATAGGTTTTTCAGAATAGAACCAAAGTATAAAAACTCTAGTCAACTAAATTTTGCAATTAAAAAATACAATCTAAGAAATCTATCTGAATACGATGATAGTATATTATGCGAAGTATACTCAATAATGCTAAAGAAATATTTAGATGTAGTGGTAGATGAAAAGGAGCATGTGATAGACTTTTCTGTTACCTCAAACGATAGACTATTTTCAAGAGATTTTAGTAACCAAGTACTTAAATATGTGAATTCCTATTTTGTTGAGAACAAATTAAAACAGCAAAATTTCACAATAGATTTAATGCAAAATAAGGCTGACTCTATTTTTAAGCTTTTAGAAGCTAAACGCCAAGAGCTTGCTATTAGCATTGATGCAAGTTCAAGAATGGTTAGAACAGTTGGTAAATTAACACAATTATCAAGTGGAATGGATGTTCAAATTTTACAACAAATGTACATAGATGCTGTAAAAAACTTAGAACTATCAAAATTGAGTATGGCATCTACAAATGTTGAACACCTATTTATTGTTGATGAACCAAATATTTCAATTGAATCTGTTATTAAAAACCCTTTAAAAATTGGCGTTATCACCTTTTTGTCTGTTTCAATTATTTTATCATTTATTATTCTTGCAACAAGATACTTCTCTGAATTAACAACGGAATTTGAGGATAAAAATGAATAATTCAGCTTCAAAATCAAGTTTAATTTTTACTTCCTTTTTATGGAAACTTTATTTCTTTTTACTTCCTTTTGAAAATTTGTTAGAATATTCATTTGGTATAAAATCACAATTAAAGCCATATAGAGTAGTTTCATTGATTATAATATTATTTTATTTCTCAAAATTTTTTTTAAAAGGAAAGGGTAAGATTAATTTGCATGGGCATGATTTTTTAATATTAATTATTTTCCTTTTAGGGGTAATTATATCAGTTTTCAACTACATCTTAGCACCGCAACAATTTGACTGGGATTTGTTTTTTCTTAATGGTAATCAAATTTTAATTGGCATACTAGTTTATATTTTTTTTCGTAACTATTCAGCAGTATTAAATTCAACCAAAATTGAATCTATTATTAGTGTTTACTCAGTTGGTATTTGTATAAATAATGTTTTTTTAATCCTTCAATCAATTTTCAGTTTAGAACTGATTAATGGTTTACGACCATCTGGATTTATTGCTAATCCAAATTCAGCAGGACTTCAAAACTCCATTGTAATTTTATTTTTTTTGTATAAATTTTATAACATAAAAGGTAATAGAAAACAAGCCCTTTATTCACTGTTAATATTTTTTTTAATTGTTGGCATATTTGATACCCAATCAAGGGTAAGCCTTTTTATTATTTTAATAGTATTAGCAAGTTATTTTTTTCAATTAAGTCCGATTAAAAAAATAATCATTGGAGGTGTATCACTTCTTTTTGTTCTATTATTTGGAAGTTTATTAATGCAAACTGAAATGATTTCGAGAATTGAAAGAAAATCAAAATCAAATAGACCTGATGAAAGGGTTGAAATATGGGATAAAGCAATGCGCTTAGGAGTTGATACTAAATTTGCAGGAATTGGTATTGGGCAATTTCAACGAAAATCTATTGTTATGGAGTACTTTTCAATTACTTCATTTCCTTCTATCCGAGGAGAACTTAGAAAAGGTACAATTGGTTTTGGATTGCATAACACATTTTTACATGTGCTAATAGTTTATGGCTTTATTCCATTTCTATTATTCCTAACCTACATTTTTATTTTGAATAGAAATCTATTTTTAAAATGTAAAAAAGATAAATTTAGCAAGAACAGTTTTAATATGTTTTTGTGGCTTTCTTTTTTATCAGTTTTATTTTATTCCTTTACTGGTGAAGTATTTCTGTCTCCATTATTTTGGGTTTTCTTCGCTATTTTTGCATCTAATTTCAATTTTAACCAAAACGTTACTCAAAGCTTGACTGGAAGTGATTCAAACCATGAATTTTAAAAATAATGTTTTACTTATTGGCTCAATCCCTCCACCAATAGGAGGTATCACAATTCATATTGAAAGGTTTTTAGAAAATTGCAATAATAATCCTTCAATAAAAATTGTACTTTTTGATTATAAAAAGATTCAATTTTTCAATTCTGACAAAACCAAATTAACGCTTTGGAAAGGAATAGTTTTTTTTTTCACAGCCCATATAGTTCATATTCACTTAAGTACATCAATAAAAAAAATTATTGCATTTGGATGCAAATTTCTTTTCTTTAAAAAAGTGGTTTACACACATCATAATAGCATTATAAATAATTTAAAGCTTCATCAACAGCTTTTTAAAATTGTTAATAAAGTCATTTTAGTAAATTCTGAAAAAATTAATAGCCTTTTATTGACAGAATTTAAAGATAAAATTGTTGAAATCCCAGCCTTCATTCCCCCATTATCAGTTACCCAATTACCTGAATTTTGGAAAAATAAAAT
>JBDKJJ010000349.1:0-4955 GCA_039796635.1 Bacteroidota bacterium | reverse complement strand
ATTCAACTAGTAGCACTTTAAATTCACCAATTCATTTATTTCCACATACAGGATTTTTTTTAGTGAAGCTAACCACAATCGATACAATAAATCATTGCATTGATTCAACCCAGCAACAAGTTTACATAACTTCTGTAATAAAACCATTAAGAGCAAGTATTACATATAATTTAATCAATGATACTACAGTTTGGGTATCATCATTTAATTCATATGGAAATTTTCTAAATGTTTATTGGTATTATGATGATGGAACAATTGATAGTACCTATTATGCTTATCACACATTTAATGATACTGGTATGCATCTCATCGTTTTAAAATTAATTGACATAAATAATTGTGTTGATTTTGATTCAGTTTATGTACAAATTAAAAATCATAATTCAACATCATTAAAAGAAAATCTTAATTTTAAGAAAAATGCAGCAGTCAAAATATTCCCCAATCCAGCACTGCAAAATGAAACAATAAAAATAATAATTGAGTCCCCAAAAAATGATTTAGAACTAATAATTACTAATGTATTAGGAGTCGAAATATTAAATTTAACACACCAAGAAAATCTTATTGAACTTAGCAGGAATTTATTAGCAACAGGGGTATACTTTTATACTATAAAATCTAAACAACTAATTATTGGTAGGGGGAAATTAATTATTGAATAAATAATTTATTTTAAACTTTATAATTATTTAAGCATAACACAATTAAATCCAAAAATTAAAATTTAACGGGAATACAAAAGATACAATGAATTTTTAAAAATCAGTTTATTATTTTAATTCTTATTCAAAATAAAATAAAAAAATATGCAAAACGCAATTACTATCGAAACAAACATTAATGCTTCAATTGAAAAAGTATGGCAGTGTTGGACAAAGCCCGAACACATCATGCAATGGAATCATGCAGGTGATGATTGGCATTGTCCAGCATCTAGTTATAGCTTGGAAGTAGGCGGAAAATTTTCAGCAACAATGGCTGCAAAAGATGGAAGTTTTTCTTTTGATTTTTGGGGAATTCACGATGAAGTAATACTGAATAAATTAATTGCTTCAACAATGGGTGATGGAAGAAAAATGAAAGTTGAGTTTATAGCAGAAAATAATTCAACTAAAGTGATTGAAACTTTTGAGCCTGAAAATGAAAACCCAATCGAGATGCAACAAATGGGCTGGCAAATGATTTTGGATAATTTTAAAAAACATGTTGAGCAGCAATAATTAAATTATGATGAATACAACAATAAAAACAATTGATGATTATATCGCTTTACAAAATGAAGCAGATAAAATTGTGTTAGAGCAATTCCGACAAATCATTAAAAAGGCAGCACCGAAATCGGAAGAAGTGATAAGCTACGGAATGCCAGCTTTTAAAAAACATGGAGTGTTGGTTTATTTTGCGGCTTCAAAAAATCATTATGGTTTTTATCCTACATCAAAGCCTATTGTTGTTTTTGCTGAAAAACTAAAAAAATATAAAACATCAAAGGGTGCAATTCAATTTCCTAAAGATGAAAAATTACCTATTAAACTAATAACTGAAATTGTGAAGTATAGAGTGAAGGAGGATGAAGAAAAATTTCAAACAAAGAAGAAAAAATAATTATTAAAGCCCCTGAATCAATTGAGATTCAGGGGCTTTTGCTTTCATTAAAACTTAACTTGTCTATTCATCCATTTTTTCAGTATTTTTTATCATATTTGCGGTAATTCAATGTCTCAATGAAAAATTGAGATTTTTTAATAACTACTAATCTATATTAACTGAAATGAATTTTGAATTAACAGAAGAGCAATTAGCAGTTCGTCAGGCAGCTAGAGATTTTGCACAAAATGAATGTTTGCCAGGTGTAATTGAACGTGATGAACATCAAAAGTTTCCTAAAGAACAAATTATGAAATTGGCTGAATTAGGTTTCATGGGAATGATGGTTGACCCAAAATATGGTGGCAGCGGAATGGACACTATCAGCTATGTGTTAGCTATGGAAGAAATAAGTAAAGTGGATGCATCGGTATCGGTGGCAGTAAGTGTAAATAATTCGTTGGTATGTTGGGGCTTAGAAACTTATGGTAATGAAGCTCAAAAAGAAAAATACTTAAAGCCATTGGCTCAAGGTATGAAAGATGGTGAATTATGCATCGGTGCTTTTTTATTAAGTGAACCTGAAGCAGGCAGTGATGCTACATCACAGCGTACTACAGCAGTTGATAAAGGTGACCATTATGTATTAAATGGAACAAAAAATTGGATTACAAATGGCAATAGTGCAACTTACTATTTAGTAATTGCTCAAACTGATGTTGAGAAAGGTCATAAAGGTATTAATGCATTTATCGTTGAAAAAAATTGGAAAGGTGTTGTAGTAGGTGCTAAAGAAAATAAAATGGGAATTCGTGGTTCTGACACTCATTCTATTTTATTTAATGATGTGATTGTTCCTAAAGAAAATAGAATTGGTGAAGATGGTTTTGGATTTACTTTTGCCATGAAAACATTAGCTGGCGGACGTATCGGTATTGCTTCTCAAGCTTTAGGTATTGCAAGTGGTGCTTATGAATTAGCATTGAAATACTCAAAAGAAAGAAAAGCTTTTGGTAAAGAAATTAACCAACATCAAGCTGTTGCATTTAAATTAGCTGATATGGCTACTGAAATTGAAGCGGCAAGATTACTATGTTTGAAAGCTGCTTGGGAAAAAGATCATCATTTAGATTACGCTTTAAGCGGAAGTATTGCAAAAGTTTTCAGTAGTGAAGTAGCTATGAAAACAACTGTTGAAGCAGTTCAAGTTCATGGCGGATATGGTTATGTGAAAGAATACCATGTTGAACGATTAATGAGGGATGCAAAAATTACTCAGATTTATGAAGGTACAAGTGAAGTGAATCGTATTGTAATCAGCAGAAGTGTTTTAAGATAAGAAATCAATATTTTATTAAATAAGGCGATTGAAATTTCAATCGCCTTTTTAGTTTTATTAATTATTTCTGAATTTGAATATGATTGTTCCTGATTCATCATCCGCATCTTGTTTCGGATTAAACTTAATATCCTTTGCAGCTTTCAATGCTAAGCCTCTTAAATATGCACTTGATGTAGTTGATCCTTTTTCAGTAAATTTAGCGTTAATAACATTGCCTTGGTCATCAACAGTAATGTTTACGGCAATTTTTCCTTCTTCTTTTGAATTATCTATAATTGAAGGTCGTTTTCTAACGCCTCTTGAACCAATTTTTCCTTTTATACTCCAACCTGCCCCAGCTGTTCCTGGGCCAGTATTTTCACCGAAATGATTTTTAGCATTTGGATCTCCATTAACAACACCTTGGTCTCCATTTCCTTTTCCTTCACCTTCACTTGTGGCTTTATTTGGATTATTTACAGCACCTTTTAATTTATTTCTGAATGCATCTTGTTTAGCTTTTTTCTCAGCTAATTCTTTCGCAATTCTTTCTGCTTCAATTTTCTCAGGGTCAGGTTTAGGGTTTTCAATTAATTTCTTTTTGATGGGTTTCACATCTTGATTTAATTGCTTATGATTTTCAACCGAAGTTGCTTCTTCATTATCTTGTGTGTTCACGGCATCAGGCAATTGAGCAGCAGCTGATGAATGATTTTTAGCGTTACTTTCTTCAGTTTTATCAGCATCGCTTAATGGTTGAATGTCTCCACTGCCATCTGTACTATTGCCCAAATTTACTAACATTCCCATTTCTTCTTGAGGCTCAGTTACTTTACCAATTGAATAGGGAATAAAATACAAAAGCAATATCATTAGGATAGCAATTGATATTGTTATACCTGCAGATTGGTAGCGATATTTTAAATCGTTATTAATTGTCATTTTTTTTGGAATTATTCATTCAGATTAATTATTGAAAGAAATTCCATAATTTTTATTCACTAATTGGTTTGGTTGCTAAAACTACTTTTACTTTTAAATTTTTAGCCACATTCATTACTCTAACTACTTCTTCAATTGGTACTGATTTATCAGCATTAATAACTATTGCTGGGTCAGTTTGATTACCCAAAAATGGTTTTATTTCGTTTTCTAAATCATTAAATGAAACTGGTTTTGTTCCTACTGAAAAATTCTTATCAGCATCAATACTAACTACTACAGTTTGTTTTGCTTGAGTATTTGTATCAGCTTTTGGCAATGTTAATTTAATAACATTAGGATTAGCTAAAGTGAATGCAATTAAAAAGAAGAATAGTAAAAAGAAAAGTATATCACTCATGGAGTGAGTATAAATTTCAATGTGTCGGCTTTTATTTCGTCGGGATAGATTCATTATTTTTCAGTTGGTTCTTGTAACAAATCTAAAAATTCAAATGATGCAGTTTCAATTTTATTTACCACTTTATCAATCATACTATTTAAAACTTGGTAACCAATAAATGCAAAAATTGATACAATTAAACCAGATGCTGCAGTAACCATTTTGATATTGATACCACCTGCAATTGTATTTAGTGATGGGTTATTTACATTTGAAATATCTACAAATAATTTCATCATACCTACAATTGTACCTAAGAACCCAAACATAGGTGCAATACCAGCCACAATAGATAATACGATGAGAAAACGTTCCATTTTATAAATTTCTAATTTGGCAACATTTTCCATGCTACGTTCTATTTCTTTAATTGGTTTGCCAATTCTACTTACTCCTTTTTCAATAACTCGAGCAATGGGAGATGAACTTCCTTTGCAATAAGATTTTGCACCTTGCAAATTTCCGTTTGTAATATGGTCTTTTATTGTAGCCATAAAATTATCTTCTAATTTTCCAGCTTTGTTTATTACTAAAAATCTTTCCGTAACAAAATAAATGGCAATGAATAACAATGTAGCAATTGGAATCATTAACCAACCGCCTTTCACAATTAAATCAAATAAACTTAAATGCTCAGGTGCAGTTTTTGCAACTGCT
>JBDKJJ010000348.1:0-5741 GCA_039796635.1 Bacteroidota bacterium | reverse complement strand
AAGTTGATAAATTAACGACTCTTTTTTTAATCGTTTTTTTAAAATTCTACGTTTATTAAATTTATTATATAAATCTACTGCTTCATTAATATAACGGTTTCTAGCTTGTTTTAATTCGGATGTTAACTTCTCAGTTTCCGAAAAAATTTCGTCATCTAATTTTAAAGATAAAATTTTCATTACAAAATAATTTTAACAAAGGTATATATTTATAGTATATACAAAGGATTATTTTTTGTTAGCATTTTTTGAAGCGTTCATCAAGCAAAAGGTTTCGATGCCACTAAATATAAAATAACAAATACCAAATGCTGCTATAAAATGAATTTTTATTTGAGTACTAAAAGCTAAATACACCATCACAAAAATTAAGGATAGAAATAATTTTAGCATAAAACCACCATAAAAAAATTTTAAAAAATCAGCATGGCGGCTTGATTTTAAACCTTGAATACTAAAGAAAAATAGGGCAGGGGATAGCAAGCCATAAAACAAATAACAAGTGATAAAATCTTGATGCAATTGTGATTCATTAGGTTTAATTACAAATGTTAAACCTACTATTAATCCAATAATGATGATGCTGGCAGCGTATAGTTTTAAATAAAGTTGATGCACTTAATTTTTATTTTGTGTTACTTTTTTAATAAGCAAATAAATAGATGTGATTACACCTATGATGGATAACGAAAGCGTTATCCATGGTTGTTTTAGTCCGAAATATTTATCTGAAAAATTACCTACAAAAAAACAAACCAAAAGTGTAGCAATGATTTGATATGCTAATTGTGAATATTCAGCAAATTCATTAAACGGTGGCTTCTTGGGCTGATTGTTCAATGTTTGATTTTGATTTTTTTTCAGTAGAAGGGGGGGCAGAAACGGCTGAATTCATAACGCATGAACCATTAAATTTTGCTCCATTTTCAACTACCAATTTTGAAGTAAAAATATCGCCATCAACTGATGAAGTGTTTTTCATGAATAATAATTCCTTAACATGAATATCGCCATTTACTTTACCAAATATATCAGCATTCATGCAATCAATATTACCATCTATTGAGCCTTGAGGCCCAATAACTACTTTTGCTTTAGTAGTTAAATTGCCTTTCATATTGCCATCCAATCGAATATCACCATCACTACTAATGTTGCCTTCAATCATAGTTCCTGGATTAATATTAGTGGGCATTACTGGTGAATTTTTTTTTGAACTAGTATTATCGAACATTGCCATAATCAGAAAGTATATTTAATTAAGATTATCTAATTTTTTATGCAAAGTAGCAATTTTACTTTAAAAATCATGAAATGATGAAATCAAAGTTGATTTTTTCAATGACCATCCTTAATTTGGAAGAAAATGGCTTTGTGAAAAAAAAGGAATGCAGTTTTTTTTCAGAATTATTCAGATGAAGCCATTAACAAATTCTATTTCAATGAATTAAAAGAACTGAAAGCCTTGAAATGCAAGCAGTGTGAAGATACGGCAATGAATTGGGTTACTGTTATTAAAGGCATGACTCAAGGTTCAATCAGTCTGCCTTGGGTCACGTAGTCATCAACAATGCTAAAAAGGAAAAAATCCTAATCCTAAAAAAGGCTTATACAGTGGTTTTTTTCAACAAAACATCATCCAATATTTTGAAAAAAACTAAATTATGTAGTAGCAGCCAAGTTTAATCAACCCATTCAACGATTCATGCACTACCAAAAAGGATGGATAAAGCTTGATGATGGAATTGAGATTTGTAAGCAGCAATACAACGCACCATCGTAGGATAAATATAGGTGTTTGGATATTGCACTACAAAAAATAAAAGACCGTCCGCAAGCTACGGGTCGAACATTAAGCCTGTTTTGCCGATGATGAAATACATCGGAATTACAGATATTAGGCTTACATCACCAGCTTAAAATTTTCTTGTGCCGAAGTATGGCAACTGTAACGTGTACGTGGCGATGCCGAGAATTGAATCAAAGAACATAGTTACGGTTTTGGTTTCGATAGTTTCAAGCTAAAAAGCATTTATGCCACCGAAACAGTACTCATTTTTGTGATGATTGCGTATGATCTGATGCTTATTTTCAGGATGTTTGTATTACTTGAAAAAACACATCGAACTCTTACTACGCTTCGCTATCAGGTGTTTGCTATTGTAGCTTATTTTATACCAATTCCAACAACAAAATAGTCCAAACTATTTTGGCGTTGTGAAGTGGTAAATGCCGATACAGTTTGAAAATAGTATAAATGAGTGAAACGTCCCGATTTCTTCGGGATGGACTATATTGAAAACGTAATCGGTATTACTAAAGTAAAAGGTAGTTTAGTACTCAACATAGCTTTGCACCATTACCTTAAAAATCTACTTCTGTTCTAAATTCATTTGCCAAATCTTTTATTGCTGAATTTTTTTCAAGCATTGCATTAAATTTTTCCATTGGAGTGTATAATTTTTTCTCAGCATTTTTCTGAACAACATCTGCTTCAATAATTATAGATTGTGTTTCAGTTGTTTTTTCATTCGCTTTATCAATTGTTTGCTTAGGCATTTGCTGTTGTATCTTTCCTAAATCAAATCCTTTCAAATTGATATTGCTTGTATCAGAGGCAGAGCTACCAGTTGCTTTTAATGCAGTTTTTGGAATATATTGAGAAGCTGGTTCGGATGCAATTGTATTGCTTTTTGCTGTTGTAACAGATGATGGTGGTGCATTTGTAATAATAGGTTTCTGTATTTCAGAGGCTAAACTTGGTTCAGTTTTTTTTTTACTATCCAAATCTGAACTTGGAATGTTAACCTGCATAGGTTGTAGCAAAACTCTGTTCAAATAACAAAGTTTTATTAAGCACATTTCTACATGTAATCGTCTGTTCTTACTACTTCTGTAATGTAAATCGCAATCGTTTAAAATATTTAAAACACTTAATAAAAATGATAATGGAATTTGTTTGGCTTGTGTTGCATATTTTTCACGAAGACTATCAGTTACTTCTAACAAATTTACTGTTGCAGCATCTTTGCACATTAATAAATTTCTAAAATGGTCAGCTAGTGCATTTACTACATTATCACCTTCAAATCCTTTTTGCAATATTTGATGAAAAGTATGTAATACAGTTACTCTATCTTCAACCATCATGGCATCAGCCATTTTGAAATTAAATTCAAAATCTAAAATATTTAGTTGTTCTAGTACATCATTTATTTGAATATTACCACTACAAAAACTTGCCATTTTATCAAATAAACTAAGTGCATCACGTAATCCGCCATCAGCTTTTAAAGCAATTAGATGCAATGCTTCATCGCTTGCGGTCACATTTCTATCAGTTGCAATTTTTTTAAGATGAGCAACCATATCATCCATTTTAATTCTGTTGAAATCAAAAACCTGACACCGACTTAATATGGTTGGAATTATTTTTTGTTTTTCAGTAGTAGCTAAAATAAAAATTGCATAAGGAGGTGGTTCTTCTAATGTTTTTAGAAATGCATTAAATGCTTGAGAGCTAAGCATGTGAACCTCATCTATAATATATACTTTATATTTTGAGCCTTGTGGCGGAATTCGTACCTGTTGAACTAACTCACGAATATCATCTACTGAATTATTGCTAGCTGCATCTAATTCAAAAATATTAAATGATGAATTACCATTGAATGATTGACAGCTTCGGCACTCATTACAAGGTTCAACATCAGCTGTTAAATTTTCACAATTGATAACTTTAGCCAAAATACGAGCATTGGTTGTTTTGCCAACACCTCTTGGTCCGCAAAACAAAAAAGCATGGGCTAATTGTTGCTGCCGTAAAGCATTTTTTAATGTAGTGGTAATATGGCTTTGCCCCACCACATCTTCAAAACGTGCAGGCCGATATTTTCTTGCCGATACTACAAATGCTTCCATTTTATTTTTTATTGTTTGCCGTAAATGTAAAATATTTTTTTGCCTAATTTTTAATAATTAAAACTCAGTGAGCAATGCTTCAATTACTCTTTCAGTCGCTTTTCCATCCCATAGTTTAGGGATTTCACCTTTTTTGTAAGAGCCATTTTCAATTTGATTTACCAAATTGATGATGTTTTCAAAATTTAAATCACATAATGTATTTGTACCCAAAGTAGCTGTGATAGGTCGTTCAGTATTTGGGCGAAGTGTAATACATGGCACTTGTAAAAATGTTGTTTCTTCTTGAATGCCACCACTATCAGTTAATACAAATTTTGAATCAGCTACTAATTTTTGAAAACTGAAATAATCTAATGGCTCACAAAATGTAATATGAAGTTTTTCATATTTATCAGCCAATCCAAATTTTTCAATGTTCTGTTTAGTTCGTGGATGAGCTGGGAATACAATTTTATATTTTTCAGAAATGCGTTCAAAAATTTCATGCAATTTTTCTAAACCATCTTTATTATCAACTGTTGCAGGGCGATGCATCGTTACTAAAACATAAGCTTTTTCAGATACATTCAATTGTTTTAAAATTGTTGATGAATGTATATTTTCTTTAAAAGCTACTAATGTATCAATCATAGTATTCCCTACAAATTTCACTTGCGATTCTTTTCTTCCTTCAGCTATTAAATTATCATATCCACTTTGTTCGGTTACAAAATAAATATCTGTGATTTCGTCAGTAAGAATCCTGTTAATTTCTTCAGGCATTGTTCTGTCATTGCTTCTTAACCCACTTTCAAGATGGGCTATTTTAACACTGCATTTATTAGCTGCTAATGCACCTGCTAATGTTGAAGTTACATCGCCTACCACCATCACCAAATCAGGTTTGAATTCAGTAATTATTTTTTCTAAACCTAAAATTATTTGTGCTAACTGACTGGCTTGAGTTTTACCATCAATGTTTAAAAAGAAATCAGGTTTATCTAATTGAAATTGTTGAAAAAAAATGGCGGACATTTTATCATCGGTATGTTGCCCAGTATGTACAATTTTTAACTCTAAAGCTCCATTTGATTTTGCAGCTTCTTTTTTTAGTTGAGTTATTTTGATAAAATTTGGTCGGGTTCCAACTACTGTAAGTACTTTTTTAGTCATAAGGCAAAAATAAAAAATTAGCCCTTAATTTTTTATTTTTTAATTAACCTTTCTATTTCAAACAGATACTTTTCTGCTAATACTTTTCTATCAAAATTTTGCTTGGCAAACGAATAACCATTTTCACCATGCTCAGTGATAATATTTCTATTTTCATAATAGAAAATAATTTTATTGGCAAAGTCTTTCGGATTTTCGGGCTCAACAAAAACTCCAGCTTTTGCCGTTTCAATTAATTCTCTTGAAACGCCATCAATTGCCATTAAAATTGGCTTTTTACAAGCCATATAATCAAAAGTTTTATTGGAATAAATTGTTTTGAAAGTATCTACTTTTTTCAAAACAGAAGTACCTAAATCGGATGCTAGAATGTATTGAAATACTTCAGATTTGCTAACAGGTGGATGAAATAAAATATTATTTAAGCCTCTTTTATTCGCTTCTTCTATCAACATATTTCTTTGCATTCCTGCGCCAATTGATAAAATCAAAATATCATCATAACCTTTTAATAATTCAGCTGTTTCAATTAATTGAATTAAATGATTAGCAACGCCATGAGCTCCAACATAAGTAATTATAAATTTGCCTTCCCAACCTTTTTCTGCTTTTATTTTTTCTTTATCAAATGTTTTCATCAAATCATCTGATAAACTAAAGTCAGA
>JBDKJJ010000347.1:0-10768 GCA_039796635.1 Bacteroidota bacterium | reverse complement strand
AGATTTTTTAAATCACTTGATTTAGTTTGCGAAGGCAATTCATCTTTCAACATTAAAAATGGCGAACATAATGAGAAGCCTAACAATTCAATTTCATCAAAAGCATCGTCAAGCCAAGTGTGATGTAGTGTTGGTAATTGAAATTGTTTTGGTTTGATGTCAAACAATTCTTTATGTGGCGATTTTTTTTGAGGATTGATAAACAAATGTGCTTGCCACAATAATTCTTTTTTGCTTTTTTGAGTAAAAGAAAATCCACCCACACGAATCAATAAAATGATTTGTTCTAATGAAATAGCAGTTCGACGAATGAAATCGTACAAGTCAATGTATAAGCCATTTACAGCTCGTTCATTTAATACATTTTGAATTGTTTTTGCTTCAATTTCATTAATCATTTGCAGGCCCAAAAAAATTGTTTTGTCTTTAATTGAACAAACCACATCACTTTCATTTATACAAGGAGCCGAAATTTTTGTCCCATGCATTCTGGCTTCATGCACATACAATTCATGCCGATAAAATCCGCCACCATTGTTGAGTACAGCCGTCATGTATTCCAAAGGAAAATAGGCTTTCAAGTACAATGCTTGAAAACTTTCTACCGCATAACTTGCCGAGTGAGCCTTTGAAAAAGCATAATTGGCGAAGCTTTCAATCTGATTCCAAATTTCAGTAATGGCTTTTTCTGAATGATTTTTCATTCGGCAATTCTCAAAAAATTTTTCTTTCACCACATTAAATTCATTGCGCTGTTTGAATTTCCAACTCATTCCTCTTCGTAAATAATCAGCATCTGCTAATGAAAGTCCAGCAAATTTGTGAGCTACTTTTATCACATCTTCTTGATAAACCATCACTCCATAGGTTTCCTTCAAAATTTCATACAACTCGGGCAATGCTTGCTGTGCTTTGATTCTACGGTTTTCATTTCGATACCGTAGAATATATTCGTTCATCATTCCACTTTTACTTACGCCAGGGCGAATGATAGAACTTGCCGCCACCAATCGCAAATAATCATCGGCTTGCAATTTTGAAAGTAGCATTCTCATAGCTGGCGATTCTATGTAAAAACAGCCGATACACTTTCCTTCACTCAATAATTTCTTAACTCGTTCATCAGTTTTAAATTTATCAATGTCATGAATATCAACTTCAACACCTTGGTTTTGCTTGATAATTTCTATTGCATCTTTTATTTTTCCTAAACCACGTTGACTCAAAACATCAAATTTTGCTAAGCCATAATCTTCAGCTTCCACCATACTAAATTGTGTAGTAGGATAACCTTTTGGCGGCAGAAACGTAGCAGTGTAAGTACTTATAGGTTTATCTGAAATAATAATTCCACTGGCATGAATACTTAAATGACTTGGTTTTTCAGCAATTAACTGACTGTATTGCAACACCAACTTTCCCATCGAATCAGCATCTTTCCAATTTTCTGATTGCTGCAATTTATCAATTTCACGAGGCGGTAAACCAAACACCTTTCCCAATTCACGAATCACAGCATCTTTTTGAAACGTGCTGTAAGTAGCCAACAGAGCTGTTCTTTCTGTTCCAAATCTTTCAAAAATATATCTTGTAATATCATCTCTATCAGTCCAATTAAAATCAATATCAAAGTCAGGTGGATTGTTTCTGTGAATATTTATGAAGCGCTCAAAGTATAAATCCAAATCAATAGGGTCAACATCAGTGATTCGTAGTAAATACGCAACCATACTGTTGGCGCCACTTCCACGACCAACATAAAAATAATTTTTACTTTGGGCATAGTTCACAATATCCCAGTTGATTAGAAAGTACGAAGTGAAGTTCATTTGCTCAATTACTTTCAATTCATTTTCTACTCGTTCAATAATTTGTGGAGATATTTTTTTGTACCGATGTTGAATTCCTTTCCAACATTCACTCCTCAATAGTTCAACGTCTTCTTCTAAACTTTGCGTATAAAATTTCAAATTTTTATTGCTCAATTTTCCAATTTCAAAATTTACATTACACTCATTCAATAAATTTTCAGTGTTGTCAATTATAAACTCATAACCTTCAAAAGCCTTTACCAAAGAATCTTTCAAAGGAATAATTTCATCTGGTGAAGTTTGTTCTTCTTTGGGTAATTTACTTAGCAATACATTTTGATCAATGGCTCTTAACAAGCGATGCGTATTAAAATCACTTTTAGAAATGAATGTAGCAGGATGCAAAACCACCAACTTGCTTTTTAATTTCTTCAAGTCAAAAAATTGCAATTGCAATAATTCTTTTTCATTAACACCGATAAATTCATTAGGTTGTAATTCATCAAACTTTACCAGCAAACTTTCATAGCTAACATCTTCATTATCTTCTCTAACAGAAATGAATGGTGTCTGATAATGGAGTTCGTAAAAGTTTTTTAATGGATAAATCACAAAAGCATTTCCAAATGTTGGTGCTTGTTTTTCAAATTTTTTGTTATGATGAAGATGGGAGGAAAGATGCTCGTTTAACTCTTTAAACCCTTCATTGTTTTTTGCAATACCAATATACTGCTGTTGAATTCCATTTCTGAAATCAATGCCCACATGCACTTTCATGCCATATTCATGGCTTAATCGTAATGATTCTAAAACGGCTGATGTGTTATTTATATCAGTAATTACATAACTATTAAAGCCATTTTTTTCAATGGTTAATAAAAGTTGTTGTGGCGAAAAAATACCATAACCCATACTAAAATAAGAATGACAATTCAGTAACATTTTTTAATTTAAATAAATTAACGCTTCGGACAAATTTGGAATCCAATTCCAAATTTGTCCGAAATTTATATTATCTTTGAAGCATGATTCAACGTAATTCAATAAAACGATTAAAACTATTAGCTACTAAATTTAGAGTAGTAGCAGTAGTTGGGCCAAGACAATCAGGCAAAACAACTATCTGTAAAACAGCGTTTCCGAAGAAGCCTTATGTTTCGTTGGAAAATCCTGATGTGGCAAAATTTGCAACAGATGACCCACGAAGTTTCTTAATGCAATTTAAAAATGGAGCCATCATTGATGAAGCTCAACGAGTACCTGAATTATTTTCATACTTGCAACAAATTGTTGATGATAAAAACAAAGCCGGCATGTTCATTTTGAGTGGTAGCAATAATTTTTTGATGCAACAAAATATTACGCAATCCTTGGCAGGTCGGGTAGCGTATTTGCATTTGTTGCCACTTTCATTAATTGAATTGCAACAAGCTAAATTGCTAAGAGCCGATTATACACAACATATTTTTAAAGGCTTTTATCCAGAAATTAGCAGCAAGAAAATTGCACCAACTGATTGGTATCCAAACTATATAAACACTTATGTAGAAAGGGATGTAAGGCAGTTAAAAAACATTAGCAACTTAGGTTTGTTTATGAAATTGATACGATTATGCGCTGGCAGAGTTGGGCAAATTTTAAATGTACATTCGTTAGCAAATGATTGTGGCATTGATAACAAAACAGTGAATTCATGGTTGCATATTTTGCAAAGCAGCTACATCATTTATTTACTCAAACCCTATTACAATAATTACAACAAACGCATTTTGCAATCGCCAAAATTATATTTTTATGATACAGGTTTAGCTTGTTCGCTGCTTGGGATTACCTCGGCTGATATGTTAGATAATCATGCTTACAAAGGTCATTTGTTTGAAAATTTAATTATTATCAATCATCTCAAAAACCGATTTAATAATGGCTTACAAGATGATTTATATTATTGGAGAGATAAAACAGGAAACGAAATTGATTTACTGATTGATTCACCCAAAAAGCCAACAGCCATTGAAATTAAATCTGGTGCAACCATCAATAATGATTACTTTAAATCATTGCTTTACTTAGATAATATTTCAAAGAACAAAATCAATATGCAGGTTTGTTATACAGGAAATTCAAATCAAACCCGAAGTAATAATATTGAAATAAAACCTTGGAAGTTGTTTGTTTAGACCTCACCCCAACCCTCTCCAAAGGAGAGGGAGTGAAACAAGATTTGGACAAATTTGGAATTGGATTCCAAATTTGTCCATTTTACTTTTTCCGTTTTTTAACCAAATCACCAATAGTTTTTATTCCGTTAAACGGATTTACAAACGAATGTTTCCGTATTTGCATCGCCGAAGCTCGTTGCACAGCATCAATTCCATAGCGGTTTCTAAGCTTATCCATCGCATCATACAACATTATTTTCTCTCTCATGTCATCAAACAAATTGAACTGATAATTGCCTTGCACTAAATGACTAAACCGAATGCCAATCAATCTTACCAATAATCTTTTCTGAAAAAGTTTATCAAATAACTCTTTCGTTTTTTCAATCAATGTATGGTCTAAAGCGGTGTACGGAATCCGACTTTGCATAGTGTAAGTATTAAAATCAGAATACCGAATTTTTACTGTAACACACGATGTCAATTTGTTTTCGCTACGCAATTGATAGGTTAATTTTTCCGTCATGCTAATCATCATTTGCTTCAAAAAAGTTACATCAATCGTATCTTTCTCAAACGTACTTTCGGTTGAAATTGATTTGCGTTCATCATACGGTTCAACTGGCGAAACATCAATTCCATTAGCCTTTCGCCAAATCATCAAACCATTTTCACCCAATACTTGCTGCATTAATTCCATCGGCATTTCCTGAATTGTTTTTATTTTTTCAACACCCATATTTCGTAACAATTGATACGTTTTATCGCCCACCATCGGAATTTTTTTAATCGAAAGCGGAGCTAAAAAATCTTTTTCATTACCATGAATTATTTCTAATTGCCCGTTAGGTTTGGCTTGCCCAGTTCCAATTTTCGCCACTGTTTTATTCGATGACATGGCTAAAGAAATCGGTAACGCCGTTTCTTTAATAATCCGCTGACGCAGTTCGGTAGCGAATTTGAAGCAACCAAAAAATTTATCCATGCCGGTTAAATCCATATAAAATTCATCAATCGAAGTCTTTTCATACACCGGCACAGTTTCTTTAATAATCTCTGTAATAATGTTGGAATAATAACTGTATTGCTCATGGTCGCCTTTAATCACCAGCGCTTCGGGGCATAGCTGTCTTGCCATTTTCATGCTCATGCCCGAATGTATGCCATACGTACGAGCCTCATAACTGCACGATGCCACCACACCTCTATCGCTTGTACCACCTACCAATACAGGTTTTCCGTTTAATGCAGGATTTATTTTTCGTTCTACCGAAACAAAAAATGTATCCAAATCCATGTGCGAAATAGTTCTGTTAAACATATTATTTTTTCATTTTTTTAGGGCGGCTTAAGGGCTATTCGCTTGTATCTTTTTTGCGCCTTTTCATACCTTCTTTGATTTAATTATAGTTTTATATATGAGGCGCAAAAAAGGATACCGCTGCTATCCCTGCCGCATCCGTACTATTTTAAAATTCATTTTTCAATTTCAAATTTATTTTTACCTTTGATACAAATAGTAACAATTTGTAGTTACGTAAAGTATCATTAAAAATGAAACCAACAAAAATATTTTTAGGCAGCAACATTAAATTTTTACGAAATCAAAAAAGTAAAAGCCAGGAAGACTTAGCCACAGCATTAGAAATGACAAGAGGGAAATTAAGCAGCTATGAAAATGGCATTCGTAGCAATATGCCCAATGAAGATTTAATTGCAGTAGCTGATTATTTTAAAATAAGTGTAGATGCTTTATTAAAGCATGATTTAAGTAAAATAGGCGAATTCAAATTAAAGCAATTGCAATCAGGAAATGATGTTTTTATAACAGGCTCAAAGCTTAGAATATTGGCTACTACAGTTGATTCAAATAATCAAGAAAACATTGAAATAGTACCTATTAAAGCACGTGCAGGCTATGCTTTAGGTTTTTTTGATCCATCATACATTGAATCATTACCAAAATTTCAATTACCCGTTATCACCAATCGTGAAAGAAAATATCGAATGTTTCAAATTGAAGGTGATAGTATGTTGCCCATCCCTGATAAATCGTATGTATTGGCTGAATATGTTGAAAATTGGACAGACATAAAAGATGAATATGCTTACATAATTCTAACCAAAAATGATGGAATAGTTTTCAAAATAGCATTCAACCAAATTAAAAAGAAACGCAACTTAATGCTTCGTTCTTTAAATCCTCAATACAAAGATTATGAAGTAAACATCAGCGATGTACAAGAGGTATGGAAATTTGTGAGTTATATCAGCAATCAATTGCCTGAAGGCGGATTAACATTAGATAAAATTGGCTCTATTTTAAAAGATGTAAAATCAGAAGTATTGAAAATGAAAAGATTTGATGCTTAATTTTTAAAATTTATAGTGGTGATTTGGAATAAATCACTCCCATTTTTATTAATTAAAAACTTACTTTTGCACCACAAATGAAAAAAATAATTATTCTTGATTTTGGTTCACAATATACACAGTTGATTGCTCGACGTATTCGTGAACACAATGTGTATTGTGAAATTTTGCCTTACAATTCAAAGTTTGAATTGAATGAAACAGTGAAAGGCGTTATCCTTGGCGGAAGCCCTTGCAGTGTAAACGATGTAGATGCTCCACAAATAGATTTACAAAATTTATTAGGTAAAATTCCTGTTTTAGGGATTTGTTATGGCGCACAGTTGATGGCAAAAATGTTAGGTGGCGAAGTGGCAAAATCTGCATCACGTGAATATGGAAGAGCCTTTTTAAGAATTGCGGATGAACATATTCATTTGCATGAATTACATCATACTCAAGTTTGGATGAGCCACGGCGATTCAATTTTGAAATTACCTGAAACATTTGAAATAAAAGGAACAACCGACCATATTCCTGTTGCTTTTTATCAAAGTAAACAAGGCGTTTATAATCAACCTGTTTGGGGTGTGCAGTTTCATCCTGAAGTAACACATAGTGAAAAAGGCAAAGAATTTATTGGGCAATTTTTATTTGATTTGTGCAAATGCAAAGGTGATTGGACACCTGATGCCTACATTGATTCAACAGTAGATTCGTTAAAAAAACAAATCGGAAACGATGAAGTGATATTGGCGTTAAGCGGCGGCGTTGATTCAACAGTTGCAGCAGTTTTATTGCACAAAGCCATTGGAAAAAATTTGCATTGTGTTTTTGTTGATAATGGATTGTTGCGCAAAGGTGAATACGAACAAGTTTTGAAAACCTATGAAACTATGGGTTTGAATATTGTTGGTGTTGATGCTTCAAAAGATTTTTATGCTAAGTTGAATAACGAGAGCGACCCAGAAAGAAAGCGTAAAGCAATTGGTGTTACTTTTATCGAAGTGTTTGAACGTGAAGCAAAGCGATTAACAAATGCAAAATGGTTGGCGCAAGGCACTATTTATCCTGATGTGATTGAAAGTGTAAGCGTTCACGGCGGCCCATCTCAAACCATTAAATCTCACCATAATGTTGGTGGTTTACCTGAAAAATTGAATCTGAAAATTGTGGAACCACTTAGAATGTTATTCAAAGATGAAGTTCGTAGAGTTGGTCGTTCATTACAAATTGATGAAAATATTTTAGGTCGTCATCCTTTTCCAGGGCCAGGTTTGGCTATAAGAATTATTGGTGCAATTACAGAAGAGAAAATAAAAATGTTGCAAGAAGCCGATGCCATTTATATTGACATTTTAAAACAGACAGGTTGGTATAATAAAATTTGGCAAGCAGGAGCCATACTTACAAGTGTTCAAACTGTTGGTGTGATGGGCGATGAACGTACTTATGAGTTTGTGTTAGCTTTAAGAGCTGTTACAAGTGTTGATGGAATGACCGCAGATTTTGTGCATTTACCGCATGAAATTTTAGGACAAATCAGTAATACAATTATCAACCGAGTGAAAGGCATTAATCGTGTGGTGTATGATATTAGCAGCAAACCACCTGCAACCATTGAGTGGGAATAAAAATAGTTTTTAGTAATTAGTATTGGCTATAATCCAACATAATATAATTGAGGAATAGAAATATAATAGGGGCTTTGCTTATTTGTATGATGGCTTTTGCGGCTTGTCATACAAGTGATGTTGTGGTATCGAAAAAAAAACATAAAAAAGGATTTCATGAGCCATGGGGTTTGAACACAGAAGTAAAAGCTAAACCTGTTGATACTATTGAATATGCTCCTTCACACATCAAAGAAATTTTAACACATCAAGATTCTTTCAAAACAAAAGCAGCATATAAAGTTGCTTTAATACTTCCATTTCAATTAGATTCATTTTATAAGGATAAAAAAACAATTGAATACAATTCAATACCTAAAGGTGTTTACCCTGCTTTAGATTTTTATGAAGGATGTTTAATTGCCATTGATTCGTTGAAGAACACAAAGTTGAACATGGAATTAACTATTCTTGATTACAGTTCTTCATTGCAAAATTTTTCAAAATTGGCTGCTGAAAAAAAATTGGAATCAATGGATTTACTCATTGGTACGTTGAATAGTAATGATGCTAAAGTTGTCAGTGATTTTGCCTATGAACATAAAATAAATTTTGTATCCCCCATTGCCAATTCATTTGCTCCAGATTACAATCCGTACTACATTTCATTGAATCCTACAGCTGTTAATCAGCAATTGAAACTATTGGAAATGGTAGAAGAAAAATATGGAAAGGCTTTAAACGTGGTTATTGTTAGGCAAGAAAATCAGGCTGAAAGTAATGTTGCCAACACAAGTATTAACACAGTTTTGAAAAAATTTGCTAATGTTCATCCCATTGAAATGGTTTTACCAAATAGAACTTCAACTGATTCGATAAAATATGAGTTAGATTCTACTAAGCGAAATGTGGTTTTTGTTCCATCAAACGATATTGTTTTCATTAATGCAGTTTTAAAAAAATTAAACGCTATTTCATCCACTTATCCTTTAACAGTATTGGGTTTACCATCATGGATTTCGCATGAAAATTTTAAAAATAGTGTAGGGAAAAAGTTAGATGTATTTGTAACCAATTCGTATTGGATTAACAGAAGTAATCCTGAACAAATTAAGTTTCATCGAAATTTTACCGATAAATATCATATCCGACCAAGTGAATTAGCCATCAGAGGCTATAATGCCATGTTGTTATGCGGCACAAGTTTGATTAAACATGGAACTCGATTTAATTATTTTTCGGCGAATGAAATTTTTAAATCAACTTATGGAAACATTCAATTAAAACCTGTAATTGCCAAAGAAAAAAAGAAAGAATGGGATTATATTAGATACTATAACAATCAGCAAATTAATATCTATAGCATTACTGCAAATGGGATAAATAAATTGTAATGATTTATTTCACTCCAAATTTCATTCGGTAATCGGTTTTTACAATTCCTTTTGAAATATCATTCAATCTGTTGCCTAATAATTTTCGTTTCAGTGGTTTTAAATGGTCGGTAAATAATACACCATCAATGTGGTCATATTCATGTTGAATGATTCGAGCATTTAATCCGCTAAATGTTTCTTTATAAGTTTTAAATTTTTCATCTTGAAATTCAACTTCTATAATTGAAGGACGAAATACATCTTCTCTAATATTCGGAATACTTAAGCAACCTTCATTATACGGAAATTCTTCACCGCTTTTTTTAGTAATACGGGCATTGATAAAAACACGTTTCATGGGGTTAGTATATAAATCTTTATCATCATCATCTGGTTCAGCATTATCAATAATTTGTTTACTATCCATCACAAATAATCTAATTGCTTTTCCTATTTGTGGCGCCGCCAAACCTACGCCGTTAGCATTATACATGGTTTCCCACATGTTTTCAATTAATTCATTTAGGCCTTCATAATCGAATGTAATATCTTCTGCAATTTTTTTTAATACTGGGCTTCCGTAAGCTACAATTGGTAATATCATTTCCTTTAAAATCTGTTTTTTGTTTCTAAATAATGTTGCAAAATTATAGTTGCACTAATTTGGTCAATCAAACCTTTATCTTGCCGTTGTGATTTTTTTACACCACTCATCACCATACTTTGTGATGCCAATTTTGATGTAAATCTTTCATCCACCAATTCAACTTTATACTCAGGAAATTGTTGCTTGAATTTTTTTACAAATTCTTCAACAGGTTTTGTTCCGTGTGTATCACGATTAAATAAATCTTTTGGATAACCTACTACAATTTCCTCTACTTTCTCTTTAGCAAAATAATTCTTTAAAAAATCAAAAATTGTTTTGGATTCAACCGTTGTAAGGGCTGTTGCAATTATCTGAAATTCATCAGTAACAGCTATGCCGCATCGTTTCATTCCATAATCAATTGCTACTATTCGTGCCATAATTTTTGAAGTGCAAGATTACGGATAAATATTGAGTGCAAGAAATTGAGAATAGGGATAAAAAAATTTGCATAATTGTAAATAAGGTTTTAATTTTACTTTTTTCATAGGAGTTTACAAGGGTCAAAAGCCGTCAGAGTTATGGGAGTTCTCTGGCGGCTTCCTTGTTTTTGGTACTTTTGAGCATTTGTTACATAAATTGAGATTTTAATAATTTTATGAATATTTAATAATAAAAAATATATCTTTGATATACGTTTTGCGAAACTAATAATGTTAAACCACTAATTTTTTTGCAAACAAGGTGTAGTTACTTTAATTAGTACTACACCTTTTTTGTTACAATTAAAGGTGAAACAAAATCAATAATTTGATGTTTAAACAATTAATTTTTGGGGCATATTCAAAGCGGTCCACTTTTTTACCAA
>JBDKJJ010000346.1:0-2553 GCA_039796635.1 Bacteroidota bacterium | reverse complement strand
TTTATCACTGCTTTTGAAATCGAGGTGTTTTTTTGCTCCTATTTGGGCATTTGAAATTATATTGAGAAAACATACTAAGTATATCGTAAGATAAATATTTTTCATATTGCAATTAATTAACTCCGCTAACAATTGTTTCTTTATTAATTTTTTGAACTAATCCTTGTAATACTTTGCCAGGACCTATTTCAACATATTCATTGATTCCGTTTGCTACCATGTTTTGTACTGATTGAGTCCAACGAACTGGTGCTGTTAATTGTGAAATTAAATTTTGTTTTATTTCATCAATGCTTGTATGTGGCTGTGCATCAACATTTTGATAAATCGGGCAAATTGGTTGGTTGAAATTTGTATTTTCAATTGCAGCTTTTAATTCTAATCTTGCAGGTTCCATAACGGGTGAATGAAATGCTCCACCAACTGGTAATACTAAAGCTCTTTTTGCACCTGCCGCTTTCATAGCTTCGCATGCTTTATTTACGCCTTCAATAGTTCCTGAAATCACCAACTGACCTGGGCAATTGTAATTAGCAGGTACAACTGTTTCAGGAATTTCACTGCAAATTTTTTCAACTACATCATCAGCTAAGTTTAAAACCGCCGCCATAGTTGAAGGTTGTAATTCACAAGCTTTTTGCATGGCATTGGCTCGGGCTGCTACTAATTTTAATCCATCCTCAAAACTTAAAGCACCAGCTGCAACCAATGCTGAAAACTCACCTAATGAATGCCCAGCAACTGCATCAGGTTTAAAATCGCTCATTGTTTTTGCTAATACAACTGAATGAATAAAAATAGCTGGTTGAGTTACGTTTGTTTGTCGTAATTCATCATCAGTTCCTGCAAACATTATATCAGTTATTCTAAATCCTAAAATTGAATTAGCTTGTTCAAAAAGTTGTTTGGCTGTTTCATTTGTTTCATATAATGATTTGCCCATTCCACTGAATTGTGAACCTTGACCAGGAAAAACGTATGCTTTCATGTAATTTGTTGATTGGTTTATTTGGTTATTGATTGATTGATTTTACTTTTGCGAAAGTAAAAAAAAGTTGTTGAAGTTTTTTGAATTAACTAATAACTAATCACTAACAACCAATAACTAATTTTCAAGCCCAGGTGGCGAAATTGGTAGACGCACTACCTTGAGGTGGTAGCTCCCGAAAGGGCGTACGAGTTCGAATCTCGTCTTGGGCACTAATACAATTTGCTAATTAGCTGATGTGCTAATATGCTAATTTTAGCTTTATAGATTATCAAGATTCTATTTAAGAGGAAGAAATTTTTTCTATCAAACTATTTTCCTTTTTAATACACCTTTTTTGAATTTTAATTAGCACATCAGCACATTAGCATATTATCACATTTGATGTTTTATGCGTATAGTTTTTTTTGGTACTCCTGATTTTGCAGTTCCATCTTTGAAAATTTTGGTTGATAATGGTTATGATATAGCCGCAGTAGTTACTGTAGCTGATAAACCTGCTGGAAGAGGATTGCAGATTCAACAATCACCCATAAAAAAATATGCTTTAGAGGCAGGTTTAAAAATTCTTCAACCTGAAAAATTAAAAGATGAAAATTTTATTGCTGAACTAAAATCATTGAATGCTGATTTGCAAATTGTAATAGCATTCAGGATGTTGCCAGAAATTGTTTGGAATATGCCACCTATTGGTACTTTTAATTTGCATGGTAGTTTGTTGCCAAAATATCGTGGTGCAGCGCCCATAAATTGGGCTATAATAAATGGTGAAAAAGAAACAGGTGTAACTACTTTTTTTTTGAAGCATGAAATTGATACAGGTGATGTGTTGATGCAAAAGAAAATTGAAATTTCTGAATCATCAACGGCTGGTGATTTGCACGATAAAATGATGTTGATTGGTGCTGAAGTAGTATTGCAAACTGTAAAATTGATTGAATCAAAAAATTATCATCTTCAACCTCAAACAGGTGATATTATTCATGCACCAAAAATTTTCAAACCTGATTGTAAAATAAATTTTAATCAATCTGTTGAAAAAGTTTTTAATCATATACGTGGCTTGAGCCCTTATCCAGCAGCATTTACTGATTTGAATGGAAAAGTCTTAAAAGTATATTCTGCAAAAAAAATTATTGCTCAACATACTTTTGAAATAGGAAGTTTTCAAACCGATAATAAAACTTATTTGAATTTTGCCTGCACCGATGGTTTTATTTCAGTTGAAAATATACAATTAGAGGGAAAACAAAAAATGAATGTGATTGATTTTTTAAGAGGTTGGAGAGCTTAATATTATATTATTTATCTCTTTCTATTGTGTAAGCAATCAAATCTTCAAGTCCTTTTCGGTATTGGCTTTCAGGCATTTCTTTTAATAAGTTAATGGCATCTGCAAAGTATTTATTCATCTTATTTTTTGTATATTCAATGCCACCTGTTTTAATTACAATTTCAATTAATTCATCTACTGCTTTTTTATCTTCATTTTTATTTTTTACTATGTTGATTAATTTTCGCTTGGTAGATGAATCAACATTTTGTAAAGTATAAATTAAAGGTAA
>JBDKJJ010000345.1:0-6496 GCA_039796635.1 Bacteroidota bacterium | reverse complement strand
GTAATTTCGCCTACATTATTCAATCCGTTTTGATGAAAAGCAGATGCTGATAAAATCAAAATTCCAGCATTTACAAAAAATGCCAAATTCAAAGCAATGCTTGAATCAATGAAATTAAATTTCAAAGCTGTTTTAATATGTGTTGGTGTTTTTTCAACTTTTCGGGTTTGTACCAATGCTGAATGCAAATACAAATTATGCGGCATCACCGTAGCGCCAATAATTCCAGTAGCTATTAATAAAGCTTCGTTGCTTAATGAAGTTGGTATAAAACCTTTTGCAACTTCAACTATAGCCGGCTTAGCTAAAAATAATTCAACAAAAAACGAACAACCAATAATAATAACTAATGCTAAAATAAATGCTTCTAATTTTCGGATGCCGTATCGTTGTAATAATAAAATCAAGAAGGTATCAAAAACGCTAATGATAACACCATAAATTAAATCAACGCCAGTTAATAATTTCAAACCAATTGCAAAGCCCAATACTTCGGCTAAATCGCATGCAATAATGGCAATTTGAGCATACACAAAAAGTGAAATGTTTATCCATGGTTTATAATACTGACGTGAAGCTTGTGCTAAATCTAATCCAGTAACTAAACCCAATCTAGCTGATAAAGTTTGAAGCAATAACGCCATCAAATTACTCATCAATAATATCCATAATAATTTGTACCCAAACTGACTGCCGCCTGCAATATCAGTAGCCCAATTACCGGGGTCCATATAGCCAACACTTACCATATATGCTGGGCCACTAAATGCTAAAAATTTTTTCAAAAAATTTCCAGTAGCATACGTTTTAACAGTGCTATTTACTTCATCTAATGATTTATGAATAATTTCTTTTGCAGTCATTTTACTATTAAATTTTTTGCAACCATTTCTGAAATATTAATAGCAGTTTGATTGTCAATTTTTATTTGCATTGAGCCATCAAAAATGTGTTTGTCCATTACTTTTATTTTGCAGCCTATTTTGATTTTTAGTTTATCAAGCATTTGTAAGAATGCAGTTGATTGTTGTGATACACCTACTAATTGATAGGTAGTATTAGTATCGCTACTTAATAATGGTTTTGTAGTGATGGTTGGCATATTGCCATTTTTATCGGGAATGCAATCACCATGTGGGTCGTACTTTGGGAATCCTAAAAATTTATCCATTCTATCCATCAATTCATCACTTTTGATATGCTCTAATTGTTCAGCTAAATCATGCACTTCATCCCAGCCAAAATTCAATTTGCTTACCAAAAAAGTTTCCCATAATCTATGTTTTCTAACAATCTTTCCTGCGGCTGTTAAGCCTGTTTTTGTTAATGCAACACCTTTGTATTTTTGATATTTGATTAGCTTTTTATCAGCCAATTTTTTTAACATATCCGTCACAGTAGCAGCAGCAATATTAATATCAGCTGCAATAGCATTGGTGGAAACAGTAGCTGTTTCATTTTTTGATAAATGAAATATTGATTTTAAATAATTTTCTTCGGCTAAGCTGTACATTTTTTTTAAGTAGGTATAAATATAAATTTAGACAAATCTAAAAATATAATCTTAAATAGTATAAATCAATTCTGTTATTTTTGTAAAAAAAGTATGTACGAAAAGAAACATGAACCATTAGCGCATAAAAAAATATTGTATTCCAGATTGTTACGAAGTGCATTTGTAACTTGCATAGTGCTTTCATTATGGTTGATTTTAGGAGTAGTTGGTTATCATGTTACTTGTCATTTTTCATGGATTGATTCATTGCTAAATGCTAGTATGATTTTATCAGGCATGGGGCCTACAAGTGTTATTGAAACTGATTTAGGGAAAATATTCGCCTCGTTTTATGCCATATTTAGTGGTGTGATTTTTATTACAAGCATTGGCGTTTTGCTAGCCCCAATGGTTCATCGCATTATGCATCAATTTCATTTGCCTGAAGAATAGAAATGCATAAAATCTGAAAAAAAATGAGTTCATTTGTACTGAATAAAACCTGATTTTATTTTAATAAATATAAATTTATGAGCGATTTATCAACTGAACAAAATCCTATACCTAATAGTTCGTTTGATGCTGTTAATACTATTCATCAAAAAGTTGAACCCAAAAAAGAGTCAAAAAAAACAACTGGTAAACCACCTATTGTTCCAATTGTAATAATATTTATTTCAATAATAATTTTAACATTAGCTGCTTTAAAATGGCATCATGATGGTAAACTTTTTTCAAAGGCTGAACCTAAAAAAGTTGAACAAGAAAAAAGTCCGTATGAAACTACTGCAACTGTATATGATTCAGTAACGCATCCACCATCTGATTCAACTATTACGGATACGGTAGCTGCTGTAGCAGAACCAAAAGCAGCAGAAAAAATTACTGAGCCAAAAATTGAAACTAAAGTGGAAAAAATTGAACTCCCAAAACCTAAAGAAGAACCTAAAAAGCCAACGGATTTATTTGGAAAGGAAATGAAAGAAATGCCTTCAAGTTTTGAAGGCTATTTATCTATGATGTCAAACCCTGCGGTTGATTACGATACACGTTTTTCTTATGCTGATAATAATATGAATAGCTATTTTACTTCAAGTGCTATTGCCATTCAGGTAGATGAAAAGGGAAATGAAATAAATAAAATGAGTGTTGATGAATTAATGGGAGTGTTAAGAGTAAATGAATTTAAAATCAGAATAAAAGATAAACAGCAAAGCGGCGGAAGAATTGCTGTCTTGAAATTTAGTTATCAGTTTTAAAATATTTTAATTTAAAAAATTTTAGAAAGGCAATACAAAAACTGTATTGCCTTTTGTTTTTTACTAAATACTAACCACCAATCTCTAAAAACTGCTAACTTGTATTTATCTTCGCCGCCCTTATGCTAACGGTAAATTCAGTTTCAGTAAAATTCGGAGCCTCAGTGCTTTTTGATAATGTAAGTTTTGTTATTAACCCACGTGAACGTGTAGGTCTGGCTGGTAAAAACGGTGCCGGAAAATCTACCTTAATGAAAATTATTGCAGGTTGGCAATCTTCAACAAGTGGTTCGATAGATGTGGCAAAAGGTACAAAAATTTGTTACCTACCTCAAGATTTAACAGTAAATACAGATAAAACAGTTTTAGAAGAAACAAAATTGGCTTTTGATGAAATCATTAAACTTCAAAAACGTTTAGATGAAGTTACTGATTTAGTGATTAATACTGATCCTAATCATGATAAATACATGGATTGGTTAGTAGAACAAAGCGATATTATGGAGCGCCTTGATTTATTAGGTGCTGAAACTATTGAAGCAGATACTATTAAAGTTTTAGAAGGTTTAGGATTTAAGCAAACTGATTTTGATAGACCTACATCTGAATTAAGTGGTGGTTGGTTAATGCGAATTGAACTATCAAAAATTTTATTACAGCATCCTGATGTTATTTTATTAGATGAACCTACCAATCACTTAGATATTGAAAGTATTCAATGGTTAGAAGAATGGTTGAATAGCTATCCTGGCGTAGTTTTAATGGTAAGTCATGATAGAACATTTTTGAATACCGTTACTAATAGAACTATTGAAATCAGTAATCAAAAAATTTATGATTATAAATGTAAATACGATGATTATTTGATTGAACGTGTTACACAACGTGAGTTGCAATTAGCTACACAAAAAAATCAAATGAAAGAGTATGAACGAACTGAAGCATTGATTGATAAATTTAGAGCAAAGGCAAGTAAAGCCACCATGGCTCAATCACTAATCAAAAAATTAGATAGGATGGAGGTAATGGAAGTGGACAATGAGGATACTTCATCCATGAAATTTACTTTTCCGGATGCGCCAAGAAGCGGATTAACTGTGGTAGAAGTAATTGATTTAAGTAAAAGTTTTGGCGAAAAAAATATACTTAAAAATGTAGCATTAAAAATTGAACGTGGTGAAAAAGTAGGTTTTGTGGGTAAGAATGGTATGGGTAAAACTACCATGGGTAAAATGATTGTAGGAGAAGAAAACTTTGAAGGAAGTATGAATATTGGTACAAACGTATCAATTGGATACTATGCTCAGCATCAATCAGAAAAATTAGAAGGTAATGATACCGTATTAGAAACTATTGAGAATGCCATGCGACCAGGTGTTGATATTAATGCAAGAAGTTTGCTTGGGGCATTTTTGTTTAGTGGTGAAAATGTAACTAAACGTGTAAAAGTATTAAGTGGTGGAGAAAAAAGCAGATTGAGTTTAGCTAAATTAATGTTAGAAGAACACAATGTTTTGATATTAGATGAACCAACGAATCACTTAGATATAAGAAGTATTGAAGTATTGAAAGATGCCTTAACAAGATTCAACGGAACAATTATTGTAATCAGCCATGATAGAGATTTTTTAGCAGGATTAACTTCAAAAACATTTGAATTTTTAGATGGTAATGTAAAGGAATATTTGGGCGATATTAATTATTTCTTAGACCAAAAGAAATTGACCAATATTCGTGCATTTGAAGAGCAAATGGCGGCTAACTTAAAAGCAAAAGAAAAAAATAATAAAAAGGAAAAAGAAGAAAATAAGGTAGATGAAAAGGATTTGCAAAAACGCAAAAAAGATTTAGAAAGCTGCGAAAAGAAAATAGCTACTACCGAACATGCTATCAGTGTTATTGAAGCCAAAATGGGCAATATGACTGATTTTGCTGGTCATGAATACAAACAATTATTTAGCGAACATCAAAAATTAAAAACCGAACTAACAGCCCTAATGAACCAATGGGAAGAGTTAGCAAGTGAATAAAATAAAAATCCCCGATAAATTTTATCGGGGATTTTTGTTTGTAATTATTTCTTTAAATAATTCATCAATACTTTTTTGATTTTTGGTTCCTGAATTAATTCAGGGTAATAATCAAACATCATCTTGTATCTTTTTTTATTTGTAGTTAATGCATTTTCTAAGGCTAATAATGCTGCATTTTGCTGACCATTCATCCAAAATATCACTACTGATACATAATCAAAGTCAATAGTATTGCCTAAATAACTCACTGCTTGATTGTAAGCAAAAAATGCATCATCAGTTTTACCTAAATTCAAATACACTTTTATCAAGCCAAGCCACCAAGTTTTTTTTCGTGGATTGTGTTCAATCAATTCTGAATAAGTTTTGCCTGCTTCTCTATAATAACTACTCATCAATAATGCCTTAGCTAATTTGCCTCGATAAGGCAAATAATTCTCGTTCATTTTTGAAGCTGTTCTGTAGTATGGAATTGCTTTTTTCCATTCACCTTCTTTAGCATAAGTTTCAGCTATTTGAAAATACCCATCTGAAAAATTACGATTTACCTGTACGCTTCGGTTGTAGTAACTACGGGCATTATTAAAGTCTTTTAATTTTTCATAACAAAATCCCATGTTAAACAATACATAAGCATCAGGCACTATTAGTGATTGCACTTTTGCAAAATATTCTAACGCATTTTTATATTGCTTCATTGCAATACTAATATCACCAGCATCACGATAAGCCACATCCATATTTTCATTGATGACAATTGCATATTCACAGCATTCTAGTGCTTTTTCATACAAATCTAATCCGCCATAAGCTTGCGATAAATTTGTCCAAGCGGTATAACAAAACGGATATTCATCAATTATTTTTTTGTGTAAAGCTTCGCTTTCTTCATATCTGCCTGTTACTTCAGTTAAGTACCAAATACGATTTAAAGCATATTCATTGCTCATGTTGCTTTCAAGCGAAAGCACAATATTATCAAAAGCTTTTTCTAAATCGTCCCATTCAAAATATATATCAGCAAGCTCAAGATAAATCATATCTTTTTCATCTTTATCTACTTGCTCTAATCCATTATTTAAAATATCAACTGCTTCCTGAAATTGATTATTCAACAACAATACATCGCTTTTCATCAACATGATATTTGTATCGTTAGGAGCCATTGTTTCAGCCTTTTCCAATACTTTCAAAGCAGCTTCGTATTTATCATCTTCCATTAATACTTGTGCTTTTTTTAGCCAGCTTTCAATAGAAAACGGAAACAATTCAACAGCCATATTAGCAGCTTCAGTTGCTTTGTTTAATTCATCTAATTCAATATAATGATCAATGATTTGCGATAAAATATGATGATCGAAATAATATCGTTTGTTTCTGTTCAGCATTTCTTCAAATCGCTGCACAGCCTGATTTAATTCGTCTTGATTTTGATTGTTTTGCTCTTCAAATTCTTCCATCTCAATAAAATTTTAGGGTGATAAAATTTATTTACGTCAAACAAATTTAAAGATTTTAATATGGAAAAACAATTTTATTTTCGAAAATAAAATCTTGTTATTAATGCATAAAATTTGATTCAAAAATTTTGATAGCAATGGCAATCAGAATTACACCAAAGAATTTTTTCAAAACTAATATGCCTGCTTTGCCTAATTTTTTCTCAATCCAATCTACAGATTTTAATACAAAAAACACAATGACTAAGT
>JBDKJJ010000344.1:0-17070 GCA_039796635.1 Bacteroidota bacterium | reverse complement strand
GTGAAAATAATTTCTGATAGTCAATATGTAATTGGGTTGATGCGGCGTAAAGAAAAACTAACGGCTACTGATTTTAAAACTAAAGCTCAAAACGAAGTTCGGAATACTGATTTGGTAAAAGAATTACTAAGGCTTTCAGATATTTTTACTATCGAATTTGAAAAAATAAAAGCTCATCAAAAAAGCGGTGCAGAAATTAATTACAATAGAGAAGTTGATATTCTTTGCAGAAACAAAGTAAGAGAAGCGGTGAAGGTTTTACCACATAGAAACATAGACATTTAAGATTTTTTTTAAGAATCTTTATTTTGAATTGCAAAGCAACTAGGAATGAGTTTTATATTTGGTTCAATTAGAATTAATAGTACAAAAAACACATAGAAAAACGTTGTTTTATAAAACCTTAATAACCTATGAGTCTATGTGGTTTTAATTCCGTTTTAAATAAAAAAAGAACAATGAAAATAATATCTTATAATTTAAATGGCATTCGTTCGGCATTAGGTAAAGGCTTTGCACAATGGATTGAGCAAAATGATTTTGATGTGATTTGTGTGCAAGAATTAAAAGCAAATAAAGAACAAGTTGATACCGCCATTTTCGACCATTTAGGCTATCATCATTATTGGCATTCGGCTGAAAAAAAAGGATATAGCGGTGTAGGAATTTTTTCAAAACAAAAACCAGATTTAGTTGAAATAGGCTGTGGTATTGAAGCGTATGACAAAGAAGGCAGAGTGATTAAAGCCTTGTTTGGCGATGTGATGATTGTAAATACTTATTTTCCAAGCGGCAGCAGTGGTGATGTTAGGCAAGATGTGAAGATGAATTTCTTGAACGATTATATTCCGTTCATCAATGAAGTAAAAAAGAAATATCCAAAATTATTGGTGGCTGGCGATTATAATATTTGCCATCAAGCTATTGATATTCATGACCCCAAAGGCAATAAAGATTCATCAGGATTTTTGCCTGAAGAACGAGCTTGGATGGATACTTTTTTTGAACAAGGATTTATAGATACGTTCCGACATTTCAATCAAAACCCTCATCAATACAGCTGGTGGAGTTTTAGAGCCAATGCTCGAAACAATAATAAAGGTTGGCGTATTGATTATATCAATGCATCAGATGCTTTGAAGCCTCATTTAAAAAGTGCTGCTATAATGCCAGATGTAAAGCATAGCGACCATTGTCCTGTGCTATTGGAAATTGATTTATAAGAAGCGTTTATTTTTTCCAATTAGCAATACTAAGATTTTTAACTCTTTTAAAATGTTCAATATTATTAGTAACTAATTGAAAGTTATTAGCCAATGCAATTCCAGCAATTAAAGTGTCGGTGTGTCCAATCTCGTTTCATTTTCTTCTTAATTCTGATTGAATAAGCGCAGCTTGCTTTGCAGCTATTTGCGTTAACGGAATTACATTACATAACTCAATAAAATCTTCAAATTTAGACAACTGTTTTTTGGCATCCTTGTATAAAAGCCCATTTGCAATTTCATAATAAGTAATAACACTAATGTTGATGCATCCATATTCTGTTACATGTCCATCCACTTTGTTCATTACGTTAATATTGCCTTTCAAAAATTCTAAAAGAATGTCTGTATCAATTAATGAGGATTTTATAAATCAACATTTCTGTTAAAATTATTTGCTCTTGTTAGTTTTGTGTGATGAACAAAATCGGAATAATCTTTTTCATTCATTTCACTTAGCAAACCGCTATAAGAAAGAAGTTTGCTTTTTATTTTTTCTGATGTATCTGGTTTTTCCTTAACTGTAAGTGAATGTACAAATTGATAAATATCCTCTAACTTGCTTACAGGAACATCTTTCATCTCTTTCAGTATAGTATTTATTGTAAGCATATTAAATTGATTTTATCAAAGATAAATAAAAAATTTGCAAAAAAAGATGGGTTAAAGTTTGATATAATTCAATAGCCCGTCCAATTCTTGAAATTGTTTTTTATCAAAATCAATTTTAAAAAAATGAATATCTATTCCGTTGCAAACCAATAAATAATTTACTTGCATCGTAAGGTTGTAGTTGGCAATTTGCGAAAAAACATCGTTGGTCAATTTTATTTGTGGCGCTTTGCATTCAGCTAATATCAATGGCTTTGAAGCATCATCATAAACTAAAATATCGAATCGCTTTTTCAATCCATTTACCTCAATTTGCTTTTCAACGGCAATTTTAGCCGAAGGAATTTTAATCTCATTAATTAAAAAATAAAGCAATTGTTGCCTAACCAATTCTTCAGGTGTTATGCTCACATATTTTTTTCGGATACAGCAAAACAATTCTTGCTTATTAATATGTGTTCGAGTTTTGAACTGTTGATATGTAAAGTTGAATTGCAATTTTAAATTTTGGTAAAGATTAAAAACAGATAGCAACTATCAAATTTAATATTTTAAATTTACCATCTAAATATTACGCCATGAAGACAAAAGAAGAAATTGTAAACAATTGGTTACCACGATATACAGGTATGCCGTTGGAAGAATTTAGTCAGTATATTTTGTTGACAAATTTTTCAAACTACATTGATTTGTTTGCTGAAATAACAGGAGCCGAAATAAAAGGAAAAGGCAGAGCCATGCAGGCTGCAACTGGTGAAGGCATCACGATGATTAACTTTGGAATGGGAAGCGCCAATGCCGCTACCATTATAGATTTATTAAGTGCTATACATCCAAAGGCGGTAATGTTTTTAGGCAAATGTGGTGGCTTGCGCAAAGGGCCAGGCATTGGTGGTTGGATATTGCCAATTGCGGCTATAAGGGGAGAAGGAACTAGTAATGATTATTTTCCGCCAGAAGTGCCAGCATTGCCTTCGTTTGCTTTGCAAAAAGCTATTTCAACTACGGTTCGTGATAATGAATTAGATTATTGGACAGGTACTGTATATACTACCAACAGACGAGTTTGGGAATGGGATGAAAAATTTAAACAATACTTAACTGATATTCGTTGCAGAGCCATTGATATGGAAACAGCTACCATTTTTACAGTGGCTTTTGCCAACAAAATTCCAAGCGGTGCATTGCTTTTAATTAGTGATCAGCCCATGACTCCAGAAGGTGTAAAAACAGAAGCAAGTGATACGGCAGTTACAACTAATTATGCCGATTTGCATGTTAAAATTGGAATAGGCTCGTTGAAACAATTAATTAACAATGGCTACACAGTGAAGCATCTAAGATTTTAAAAATAAAAAGCCTCGATAAAAAATTTTATCGAGGCTTTTTTATACAATTGCTTTTTTAATTTACCATTGAGTAGCATCAGGCATTTGATTTACCACTTCTCTCATTTCATTTAATAAAGGTTGTAAATGTTCGCTATGATAACCTTTTCTACCACCATATATAGGCTGAATGCTTGACAAATCAGGCATTTTCAAGCCAGCTTGTTCAATAATTGGCAAAATTTTAGCTAACCAATTTTGCTGTAATTCTTTCTCAGAAATAAATATTTTTTCGGCTACAATTTCTTCTTCGCCTTCATAACTTTCAAAAATTCCAAATGCTAATGGCATACATTCATTTAATGCTGATTGCATTCTGGCTTTGCTTTCTTCATTGCCATTTCCTAACTGAATAATAAATGTATCAGCATGCATGGTATGAAACTTTAATTCGCCTTTAAATTTTTTAGAAAAATGAGCCAGTGGCTCAAAGCTGCTATTCATCAATGTTTCATAACGCAGTTGGTCAGCATGGTCAAATAAAAAATGACGCATTAAACTAAAGTCGTATTCACCAATTGGCATTTCAACCAAATGACAAGAAGTAAAATCTTTTTCATTTCTTCTGAAAGCAATTTTTTCTGCTTCTTCATCAGCATTTTCAGTAAACAACATTTTATACATCATCCAAGCATGACCAATTTTATCTTGCGCCATACTAGCAAATGAAATATCTTCTTCCATGAATGGCCCTAAACCAGTCCATTCGCTGTTTCTGTGTCCTAATACAAAACAGTCATCTGCTGTTTTTAAAATGAAATTATAAAGTGCGTTGGTCATGAATTAATTGTTCTATTGTTTCAATAAATATTTTTGTTTGAAGAAATAATTCTTCTACTTGTTCTTTTGTGTACACTACAAAATCACCGTAATCACCATCATCTCTTAAAGCGAAAATTTTACTATAAAAAACGCCCCATTTTTCTTCTGTTTTTTTCTCTTTAATGAACGATTGATTAAATAAAATTTTTGCGCCTTTGTGTGAAGATGATTGTTGGTCAAATTTATGCAAAGCGGCTTGTACTATGTAAAACGAGGCATAATAAATTCTGTTAGACACCGAATTATACATTTTATTTTCAAACATAATTTCAGCAGCAGCATAAGTCTCTTTTGCTTGATTTATTTTGAAATCAATATAAATTTTCTTTTCATCACTCATACCCTAATGCCATCTTTTTTTACTTGCTGATAAATTGGTAAAAAACTATTTTGCTCCCAGTCATTCTTGTTTCTAATCAAAGGAGAAATCACTTCATCTGCATTTAATTCAATCTTATAAAGTAGTTGCCAAAATTTTTCCTGCGAAATTTTATCTGAATTTTTTTTTGTCAAAATCAAAAAATCCCAATCCGAATTTTTTCGATTATCGCCACGAGCATGCGAACCAAACAAAATTACTTCTGCCTGATTATCCAGTATTAATGCAGCTTTCTTTACTTCATGTTTTATTTCTTCAGGATTCATTTTACTGATTTTCTTTTTTATACGCATTGATTTTATCCCTCACTTTAAAGCCATAAGCTTCCCGATATTCTTTATCAATAGCGGTATCAAAAATATCAGCATCATCATATTGAAAGGAAGTAACATTAGCAGTTCTTACTACCCACATATTGCTGCATTTTTGTCTTCTACCATATTGTTCTTTTGCAAACAATAAGGCTTGTGCGGCATTGGGCGCATGCACACTGCCTACGTGAATATGATGATCACCACGTTTTTTTTGATGAAAAACTTCATACGGTTCCCAAGCTTCGCCTGGATTCATTTCGGTTTTTTCTTCAATTACTTTTATTCGATTTACTCGAGGGTCAAATGATTGCATATTATAGATTGCATATTATAAATTGCATTATTGCAAATTATCGTTTTCTGCTTTTATTGTTTTCATTTTTTTTACACAAAGGCGCAAAGGCACAAAGTGATTTTTTAAATTTCATAATAACTAAATAACCAATAACAATTTACTTATCTACGATAACGGCACCACCTGCTTCTGACTTGGATTCATCAATGCTTTACGAACCCATCTGCCATGCTCTTCAGCCCAACGGCGAACAGCTAATCGCTCAGCATTACATGGGCCATTGCCTTTTATTACTTCATAAAATTCATTCCAATCTGGGTCGCTAAATTCCCATACACCTTCAGCGTTTTTATTCAATTTTGGGTCAGGAAAATCTAAACCTAGTTCACGAATTTTAGGAACATATTGGTCAAGAAATTGATTTCGCATATCATCATTACTTGCCATTTTTATTTTCCATTTCATTAGCAAATCGCTATGAACACTAGCTTTATCGCTTGGCCCGAAGAAATGAATGATAGGTTTATACCATCTGTTCAAGGCTTCTTGCAACATTTTTCTTTGTTCGGCTGTGCCTGTAGCTAAATATACCAACGCCTCATGACCTTGTTTTAAGTGGAATGATTCTTCATAACAAATTCTTTCTAAAGCACGGCAATAAGGCCCATACGAACCTTTTGCATTAATTACCTGATTTACAATGGCTGCTCCATCAATCAAAAATCCTATCACTGTTACATCAGCCCATGTTAATGCTGGATAATTAAACACATTACTGTATTTACTTTTACCACTTAATAAATCATTAATCATTGCCTCACGGCTTTTGCCTAATGTTTCAGCAGCATTATATAATAAATGTGCATGACCAATTTCATCTTGTACTTTGGCAATTAATGCTAATTTACGTTTGAAACTTGGAGCTCTTGTAATCCAAGTGCCTTCGGGCAAAGCTCCAATGATTTCACTATGTGCATGTTGCTCAATCATACGAGTAAGCTGACGGCGATATTCTTTAGGCATCCAATCTTGTGGTTCAATTTTTTCACCACGAGTTATTCGAGCTTCAAACTCAGCCAACTTTATCAGGTCTTCGCCTTCAAGAGGATTTGATTTTTTCTTTTCGTCTAAATCAACCGATGCATTTCCGTACATAATGAAATTTTTTGTAGTTGAAACAAAGATAATATACTTTGGTTTTTATTGTTCACTTATAAAAACAAAATAATAAAGCACACGTTGAAGTTAAGATTTGTTGTCATCAAATAAATGTTTACTAATTTCACAGCTTTAATGAAAGCAATGATTCATAAAATAAACTTAACTGAAACTCGAAACCAAATTACATTTTGGAGTTGCTTTATTATCATTGTTAGTTTATTTACAAGTAAATTTTTACTTACCCTTGGAATGATTAGCTTAATTGCTAATGCTGTTATTCATCCTGATATTTTAGCAAGAATTAAATTATTTTCAAAAGATAAAGTAGCCATAGCATTTACGATAATATTTTTTTTAACTGTACTTAGTTTTTTTCAATCTGATGATATGAGTTGTTGGACTGAAAGAGTAAGAGTGAGGCTTCCGTTTTTAATTTTGCCTTTTGCTTTTTGCGTATTGTTTCCAATTGGAAAAAGAAAATTTGAAATCTTATTATTTGCATTTTGGCTAAGTGTTTTTTTGTTTTCATGTTATTCAGTTATTCATTTTTGGGTACACTATGATAAAGTAATTCAATCGTATGCGGCAGCTCAAACTTTATGGACACCAAAAGATCATATTCGTTTTAGTCTTGCTGTTGCATGTTGCATTTGGATTGGTATTTATTTGTATAGGGTAGAGTTTTATTTTAAATATAAATGGGAAAATCAAATTTGGTTTTATGGTAGTTTGTTGCTCATCATTTACCTTCATATATTGGCTGTAAGAAGCGGATTGCTTGGGTTTTATTTGAGTGTATTTTATTTTATTTTTTATTTTTTAGTGGTAAAAAAAAGCTGGAAACATGCTTTAATAACGTTAATAAGTTCTATTGTAATTTGCTCAATTGCAGTTTTTAGTTCACCTACCATACAAACTAAAATAGGTTATATGCGTTATGATATTGGCGAATATTTCAGTGGAAAGAATGTGCAAGGCAAAAGTGATGCAGCTCGATTAATGAGCCAAGAAATGGGTTGGAATGTTTTAAAAAACAATTTATTGTTTGGGGTTGGCATTGGTGATGTACAAAACGAAGTTAAAAAACAATACGCTTCATTACATCCTGAAATTGAAGAAAGCCAGAGGCTTGAACCACACAATCAGTTTTTGTTCACTGCCGTTGGATTAGGAATTGTTGGAGCTGTTCTATTCTTCACCTTACTTTTTTTTATTTTTTTTCAAAATAATAATCCTAAAAAATGGGTGTTGGCTTGTGTGTTTGTTATTTTATCAAGTTCATTTATTGCTGAAACAACATTAGAAATTCAAATTGGTACAACCTTATTTCTGTTTTTAATATTGCTGTTGCACTATCAATTAAAGCCCTTAAATGAACTATGAAAATTAGTGCAGTAATCATCACTTTTAATGAAGAAAAAAACATTGCAAGATGCATTGATTCACTACTTTCAGTAGCTGATGAAATAATTGTAATTGATTCATTCAGCACCGATAAAACAAAAGAAATTGCAGAACAAAAAAATGCCAAAGTAGTTCAAACCAAATGGCTGGGATATGCTGCTACCAAAAACTTAGGGCATACAGTAGCCGAAAACAATTACATCCTTTCATTAGATGCTGATGAAGCCATTTCAAAGGATTTGAAAAAATCAATTTTATCAATAAAAAATAATTTAACTGGTGCTTATGAAATGAATCGCTTAACCAATTATTGTGGAAGTTGGATTAAGCATGGTGGCTGGTATCCTGATAAAAAAATCAGATTGTTTAATAAGCAAACTACTCAATGGAAAAACTTAGTAGTGCATGAACATATTGAATTTTTAAAACCTGAAAACATTATTCATTTGCAAGGTGATATTTTGCATTATTCATTTAACACTTTAGATGAGCACAAATTAAAAATTGAGAAATATGCAAAACTTGAAGCACAAAAAATCCAACATTATTCTGCTGCAAAAATTCAATTAAAAAAAATGTTTTCGCCCATTGCAACATTTTTAAAAATGTACTTTTTTAAACTAGGATTTTTAGATGGAATGGCAGGATTTCATGTGGCAAGGCTTTCATCATTTGCTTCATTTAAAAGATATCAAGCGGCATCTTAAAAAATAAATTACTAAACTGGGTATACTTCAATATTTTTGTGCTGATGAATCAAATTATTTTACGAATTAAGAATTATTCAAATCAAAATCCACTTCATTTTGTGCTATTAGTTGGTATGCTTTTTAGAATGATAGCAGCCATTTTTTCAAGAGGTTTTGGAATGCACGATGACCATTTTCTTATTATTGAAGCTGCTCAATCTTGGATTGATAAAACAGATTACAACGCTTGGCTACCGAAGGATGGACAAACCATACCAACGCCCACAGGTCATAGTTTTTTTTATACAGGATTACATTATGTTTTTTTTAGAATACTTACATTTTTAGGCATTCTTCATCCACAAATAAAAATGTTATTGGTAAGATTAGCGCATGCCATATACTCCATGATTACAATTTATTATGGCTTTAAAATCACTGAAAAAATTGCTGGAGTTGAAGTGGCAAAAAAAGTTGGCTTATTTCTTTCGTTGTTTTGGATATTTCCATTTTTATGTGTTCGAAATTTAGTTGAAATGGCTTGTGTTCCGCCATTAATAATAGCTACATGGCTTGCCATTAAAAATGAAAACATCAAATGGTATAACGCCATATTGATAGGACTTATTTTAGGAATTGGTTTTAATATCAGATTTCAAACCATATTATTTACTTGCGGATTTGGTTTAGCGCTTTTTATTGAAAGAAAATTTATAGCAGGCATTTTAGTAGGCTTTGGTTTTTTGATTTGTGCTGCACTTTTTCAAGGCGGAATTGATTTAATAATTTGGAAACAACCCTTTGTTGAGTTCGCTGAATATGTGCGTTACAATCTTGAAAATTCAACCACTTATTATGATCAACCATGGTATAATTATTTATTATTGTTGATGGGCATTTTTATTCCGCCAATTAATTTAATGTTGTTGTTTGGTTTCTTTAAAAATTATAAAAAATGGATTTTGTTTTTACCTAGTTTAATTTTTTTAGCTGCTCATTCTTATTTTCCGAACAAACAAGAACGCTTTGTATTACCTATATTTCCGTTCATTATTATGTTAGGTTTAATAGGTTGGAATGAATTCAAAATGCAATCAACGTTTTGGAAAAAAAATGAAAAATTAGAAAGTGGTTTTTGGAAATTTTTCTGGGTATTGAATTGTTTTTTATTGATTGTAATTACACCTACTTATAGCAAGCGTAGCCGTGTTGAAGCCATGCTATACTTACGTGAAAAAGGCGATGTAAAAAATTTAATTATTGAAAATAGCAATAGAGAGGGAGGTTTGATGTCAGCTCATTTTTATTTAAGTAAGTGGGTTACTGACTATACCATTACAAATTCACAACAACCTGAAGCAGCGTACCAAAGCATTTCGCAAATGCCCGATTCAACTCAACCTAATTATATTGTATTTTATGAAGCTGATAATATTGAAAAACGAGTTGCAGCAGCAAAAAATATTTTTGCTTTAACTTTTGAAACCAAAATTGAACCCAGTTTTATAGATGATTTTATGTATAAAATAAACCCAAGCAACAAAAATGCTGAAGTGTTTATTTATAAAATTTCACAAAAAAAATAATACACAAACCATGAATTATAGAAGCCGCATACTTCGTCAATCACCAGCCATTAGAGCAATGGTTAGTGAAACCATTTTATCACCAAATGATTTTATAGTTCCACTTTTTATTAATGAAGGAAAAGATTATAAAGAAGAAATTTCATCTATGCCCGGTTATTATCGAATGAGTTTAGATAATACCTTGAAAGAAGTAAAAGAGCTTTGGGCAATGGGTTTGAAATGCGTTTTATTATTTATAAAATGTGATGATAGTTTAAAAGATAACAAAGGAACCGAAGCTTTAAACCCTAACGGATTAATGCAACGCAGCATTCGTGAAATAAAAAATGCTTGCCCTGAAATGCTAATAATGACGGATATAGCGCTTGACCCATTTTCAATTTACGGCCATGATGGTATTGTAGAAAACAATGAAATTGTAAATGATGCAACCGTTGATGTGTTAGCACAAATGAGTGTATCACATGCACAAGCAGGTGCTGATTTTGTGGCACCAAGTGATATGATGGATGGTAGAATTGCCGCTATCAGAAAAGCATTAGAGCAAAATAATTTTACTAAAACGGGCATCATGGCATATAGTGCAAAATATGCTTCGTGTTTTTACGGACCATTTCGTGATGCATTAGATTCAGCGCCAGGATTTGGTGATAAAAAAACCTACCAAATGAATCCTGCTAACAGAATTGAAGCAGTAAAAGAAATTTTGCAAGATGAAGCCGAAGGCGCTGATATTGTAATGGTGAAGCCAGCTTTAAGCTATTTAGATATTATTCGTGAAACTAAAAACGCAGTTAAAATTCCTTTAAGTGCTTATCATGTTAGTGGCGAATATAGTATGATAAAAGCTGCGGCTGCTAAAGGTTGGCTGAATGAAGATGCTGCCATTTTAGAAACAACTTTATCTATCAAAAGAGCTGGTGCTGATTTAATTGCAACCTATTTTGCAAAAGATATTGTGAGGCTCTTATCTTAGATTTATTTTTTAGCAATATTTCAAAATTTGGATTTTTCAAAACCTACATTTTTAAAAAAGGATTAGGTATTCAAAATGAAATTGATTATTTTGATAGATTTTATCAGAGTACTCATTTGCCGAAAAAAGAACTACTCTCTCATTTATTACAATTTCGGTTTCCAGATTGGAATTTTGGTTTTTTTTGATTTTTCAAAAAATTCTGACAAACTATTAAATTCACGTTTGTAAGCTAAGCCCAGCCCTGTTCTATTTCTGTTTCTTTCGTTCAACACATCATATTCGGTTTTTCTGAATCCTTTTATTTTTATTCTTCCATCAGGTGTTAGGTTATACTCTATTAAAAAATTTCCAACAAAACCATTGTTGTTATTTGTAGTTGTAGCGCCATAATCATACAAGCCATCAGCCTCAATCGTTAATCTATCTTTTAAAAATCTTCTGGATAAATTAATATTAAACTGTGAAAAATTTCGAGCATCTTGACTTTGGTCATATAGTTTATAATTGATGTTAAATTGTGTTTTATCATCTTTCGTAATTCTATAAAATGCGTTGCTTAATAATCGGCTTACCTGCGATGAAATAAGCTCAGTACTCGATTGCTTATAAGTAGAATTGTATGCCAACGGATTATCAAAACCACCAACATTTTGCGGTGCAATAAAACTATTCATGGCTATTAATGCAAACACCTGATTATTCAACTCATTTTGATCAGATTTTACAGCTTGTAAGCGTTGCAAAAATTTAAAATCAATAGCGGTTGATGATGTGTTGGTTGGGCTTATATCAAATGCTACATCAGGTTTTTTTAATGAGCCTTTTAAATCAGTTTTTACTTGGATAGGAACACGAATACGGGAAGCGGCAAAATCAGCATCTGTTACTAATAAATCTTTCACCAATTCATAAAATGAAGCTCTTGCTGAGTAAGTGCCTACCACATCCAATATACCATTGTACGCATCGCCATTCCAAGTGATGGTGCTTCCTGCATTGATATTAAAATCTTTAGGGAAATTAAATAACGTAAAATGATATTCGCCTCTATCCATAGTATAGCTGCCAAGCATTGAAAATGCTGTGTTTGAGCTAAAATCAATTTTTATGTTTCCGTTTCCATAACCTTTGATATAATCACCTGCTACCAAATCCATCAAAATATTTATTTCAGCTTCAGGTACAGCATCAATATCAAATTTTAAAGTCAGCCCATCTAAATCAGCTACATATTTTTTTTGCTTCGCAGCTTCAGTTTGATTATGATTTACAAATTGAATAAAATCATGACGCTTTAAATCTCTATCATCAGTTATCGGAATATAAAGCTGTGTTCCTTTTAATGTTTTGGCTTTTGCAGCAATGGTTAGGTTATAGGTAATGCCTGTTAAATCAATATTTCCTGAAGCAAATGCCTTTCCGAAAAACAATTCATTTTGTTCAAGTGTGGTGTTGTTCACCAACAATCTGTTTGTTTTTACATGCATATCTAACCATACAGCATGCATATTATTTAAGTTAATAGAACCCACAAATTCACCTTTATTATTGAATGTATCCATCAAAATAAACTTATCAAACTTGATGATATTATTATTGCAAGTAGCATGTACAGTTTCAAATTTATAATGAGTGTTTAAATAATTTACGGTCAAAGCACCGTTATATAAATTTACATCCGCTTCAATTTTTGGTTTTTTGAGTGAGCCTGAAAGCTTTGCAGTGCCTGTTAAATTCCCTTCTTTGTGTGATAATATTGTGTTGATGGCAGGTTCAATTGTTTTTAAATTGAAATGATGAAATACAATTTGATAATCTAAATAGTTGGCTGTGTCATTCAATTTATAATTGCCTGAAAGCTTCATTTTATTAATGCCTTGTTGCACATCTACATTTGAATATATTGCCTTTTTAATTTCATCATATTTAATTATTCCTGTGATGTTTCCAATAGTATCTTTTCCAACAAAGCAATTTTTTATATCAATACTACTTTCAAAATTTGGCGTTGATGCATAATTATTGATAGTAGTTACAGCATTGAATCTTCCTGTTATTTGTGCATCTTTTCCTCCTGCAATATCTAATATTTGACTTAGGTCAATGTTTGAAAAATTAATTTTAATATTATCTTTTGTAGTGGCTTCATCATCTGTATTTATTTCAATTTTTTGATTTTGATTTAACAACACAACATCTTTAAAATCAAAATAATTATTTTCATACGTAATCAAATTATCATTCATAAGCAGCCACTGATAACCTTTTACAAATATTTCAGATTCAAAAAAATGAGTTTTAATATTTTCATTTTTTAAAATAGTTAGCCCGTTAATGTTGAATGCAATTTCATTTTTATCACCAGCCATTGTATAATTATATAGTAAACTATCATTCATGGCAGTTACATGAAATTTTGAATCATGAATAATTAAACTATCAGTTAGCTGAGCTGTATTGCAGGTGATGTTGGCAAAAAGTTTTTGTTTGTTGCCTTCAGCATTAACCACAAGTGGATTAAAATATTTATCGCCTAATTGTATTTGATTAAATTTAGCGTACACCGAAAGTTTGTTTTCAGCGGTGTTAAGGTTGCCGTTAATAGTGCTTCTGCCATTAATGATTAAACCTGGAATTAATAATGACAAGTAATTTTCATTATCAATAAGTGAAGCTTTGAATTTAAAATTTTGCTCCGCAATGCTTTCTCTATCATCATTTGATAACTGTATGTATAACGGAAAATACTGATGAAGTATTTGCTTAACTGCTGTTGGCAAATATGCATAATTGAATTTGCCGTCAACATCAACATTCAAAAAATCAGAATGAATGTTCAATTTTTTTTGCTGTTGAATATTAATAGATGATGCAGTGAAATTATTAACTAAGTGGTTTTTATGGTTGATTTTAAACTTTAACTCTGATAAAGCAAGGCTTCCTTCAAAATTATCAATAGTGTTGCCACTAGCGTCAATTTTAACCTTTGCATTGGTGATATTAAAATCTTCTTTTGAAAAATTCAGTTTCTTAAAATCAATATTTTTTACATCAGCATTAAATTTAAAAGTAGGTACGGCGTCAAAAAAATTTACTAATCCATCAAAATTAAATGCCACATTTTCATCCTTTGAAATAATGCTTCCCACAAACTGTTTTTGCTTAATAGTACCCTTCAGTTCAACATCGCTATAATTATATTTGTTGTATTCAAATTGCTGTAACTTACCATTAATCATCACTTCAGGGTTATCATTCAACCATCGCTTACCGTCCACATTAGCTGATAGAGTTATTTTCCCTACGTTCTCTTTATCATTAATCCATTCGCCTAAATTAAATGAAGCGGCTTCAACCGAACCCATATAATTGATTTGATTGCCAGATGTAATCTTCATATTCACATCCGATGTTACATCACCCAAAGATGTTTTCAAACTTCCTTGAGCAACAAAGTCATGCAAAAATCCGCTAAAGCTTCCTTCAAAAAATAAGTTGCCCAATCGCTGTAATAACTCAGGATGCTTTGTTGCAGGCAAAATTTTTAACACATCATTTCCTGTGCTTGAAAATTGATTCACATTAAAATTGATAAAAGTGTTTTGAACATCAGGCAATCCGTTCAAATCAAAATCACCTCTAAAAAAATTATTGCCCATTTGCATTTCAATTTTTTTCGATTTAATTTTTCCTAACTTTCCAGAAACACTTCCTGAAAGCCTTATTGGCTCAATCCAATCAGGTATTGCAACAAAATGTTTTAAATCATTAGGATGAATAAAACTGTTTTTCACCTCAGCTGAAAATTTAATTTTTTCAGGATGAATAATTTTTTCATCAGGCAAATGCACTTCAATATTTTGCTCAATTTTGCTATACATGGTTTGAACTAATAAATTTTTGATAGCAATATCTTTGTTTTTGTAAAATGCTTTTCCGTGTGCTGATTGAATTGAAAACCCTGATTGTCCTTGCATTTCAAGGTTTTGCAATTCGGCTGTATAATTATTTTTGCTCAGCAAAATATCTTTTGCTAAAATGTAAATACCTGATATTCGTAAATCATTAGGATTAATTTGTGTACCTGAATAATGTGTAGTATCGTTTGTTTTAACGCAATAATTAAAGCTTCCTTTTTCAACTTGTATTTTTTCAACTTGTATGTTCCAAAGTTTTTTTGTGGTGTCTGCTTTTGTTGTATCAACCTTCGGGGTTGTTTTTTTATCGCCAATTAATATTGAGTTTAATGTATAATTTACTTTAGGCGAATTGATATAAACACTTTCAACTGAAAGCAATTTCTTTTTAAAATCTAATTTTTCAACATTTATATCAAGTTGATTCAATGCTGTGTTCAATATCTCTTCATCAGCATCATTATAGTTTACAACAATATTTTGAAGGTTGATTTTTTTCAATTTCAAATTAAAATTGGTAGTTGATGAATTTGATTTTTCACCACTTGCAAATGCATCAATAATAAATTGATAATTAAAAACTGTATCGCCTTTTGGTTTATAAACATTCAGTTTTACATCATTCAATTGAATATGATTTAAAGTGAATTTTTTATCTAACAACACTACATCTGTTAAATTCAATTTGAGTTGATGAGCAAAAAGCAAAGTGTCTTTTTGTTTATCCCGAATCAATACATTTTCTAAAATAAGTTTTTGAAAAAGGTCGGCATCAACACTTTCAATGCTTACTTCAGTATTTAATTTATTGGATAAATAGGAAGTAGTTTTTTTTATCAACCACGATTGCGTTGAGGGTTGACTTATCCAAAAGGCTAATGCGGCGCTGATTAAAACCAACGAAAGAACAGTGATTGATAATATTTTGATTAGCCTATAAATATATTTTTGTTTTAAAACTTACAAGTCAATTTAAAATTTACCCTTCGAGCTGTTAAATAATTTGGCACCGCATAAGTTGTGTTATAAATATCTTTTATCCATTGATAACTAACCGTATTGCTAACTCCTAACAGATTAAAAATTTCTAAACTTGCCCATATTGATTTTATATGTCGAATACTTTTTTGTTTGTATTTGTCTTTGCTTCCATCTAATAATTGTGCCGAAAAACCTACATCAACTCTTCTGTAAGAAGGCATAGTTAAAGTATCTCGATAACGGTTATGATCAGGCGGACCAAATGGCAAACCACTACCAAATAATAAATTTAAATGAACTTGATAATTAGGATGTTTGGGTAAATAATCACTGAAAAAAATACTTACGTTAACTCGTTGATCCGTTGGTCTTCGTATCCAACCTGGGTACAATGTTGTATCAGCCACAGCAGTTTTATCTTGATTGGCAGAACTAATTCGTGGGTCAATTACTTCATGATTTTTATTTAGTGAAGCCGTGATAAAATCATCTTTCAAATTTTCTTTAGTGTTTAAATACGAAAGGCTCACCCATGAATCAGCATCTTTTACAAACTCACCATGCAAGCGTAAATCAACACCAGTGGCATAAGCTACAGCATTATTTTTTCCAAAATATTTTACTCTTACATTGTCAATTTCATAAGGCACCACATCCCATAAATATTTAAAATATGCATCGGATGTAAATGAAAATTGGCGTTTCCAAATCTTAAAATTATAATCGCTGCCAGCCACAAAGTGATATGACTTTTGTGCTTTTACATTCAAATTTACATGACCATCTAAATCACGTAGCTCACGATAAAATGGCGGTTGATTATAAATTCCTGTTCCCATTCTGAACACTACATCGTTTTTCCAATCGGGTACATAAGTAAATTGTATTCGTGGGCTAACCAATAATTCTTTATTTATATCCCAATAACTAAATCTCACACCAGCAATCAATTTATAATGCGATGTATCTGAAAAATTAAATGCGTTTTGTACATATCCATTAATTCGATTTGATGGTAATGTAATATTGGTTTTTATGTAAGAATAAATGTTCACCAATGAATCTGAGTACGGTATAGAATATCCTGCTGAATCTAATCTTCGCCATTCTTTTATCTTATCATGTATTAATTCTTTTTGAGCTGTTAAACCCCAGCTTAATGTGTGGTTGGTATAATAAACAGTGCCATGATGTGATGCATTAACAACATTAGCATCTAAAAAATTTCGAGCATAATCATGATATTCACCATTGCCCAAACTCTTTTTAATATTG
>JBDKJJ010000343.1:0-10685 GCA_039796635.1 Bacteroidota bacterium | reverse complement strand
TATCACGTAAAAAAGATGAAACCATTAATGCTGATTTTTTCAAACAAAAAATTCAAGCTGCATGGAATTATCGCCAACAGATAGGTTACAACAAAAATTGCAGAGTTGTATTTGGCGAAGCTGATGGCTTGCCAGCTTTAGTAGTTGACAAATTTGAAGACGTAATAGTTATTCAAACTTTATCTTTAGGTATTGATAAATGGAAAAATGAAATTGTAAATATTCTTTCTGAAATATTTCAAACCGAAAAAATTTATGAGCGTAATGACGCATCAGTTAGAGAGCTAGAAGGAATGAAACAACAAACTGGTTTTTTAAAACAAAAATTTGAAACCAAGTTTGTGATGAATCAAGATGGGATAAAGTTTTGGGTAGATGTGGCTAATGGACAAAAAACTGGTTTTTTTCATGACCAACGCCGCAACAGATTAGCATTACAGCCTTTTGTAAAAAATGCCTCGGTATTAGATGCTTGTAGTTATACAGGTTCATTCAGTATGTATGCTGCTAAATTTGGTGCAGCCGATGTTGAAGGAATAGATATTTCAGCTGATGCTGTGGCGCAATGCAAAGCCAACGCAACTTTAAATAATTTTGCACAATGTAAGTTTACTGAAGCAAATGTGTTTGATGAGTTAAAAAAACGAGTGGCTAACAAACAGCAATATGATGTTGTAATGCTTGACCCACCTGCATTTACAAAAAGCCGAAGCAATTTTGAGAAAGCCATTAAAGGTTATAAAGAAATTAATTTAAGAGGTATTCAACTCACAAAACCTGGCGGTTATTTAGTAACCAGCAGTTGTAGTCATTTTATTTATACTGAAGAATTCAAACAAGTAATTACTGACGCGGCGAGCGATGCTGGAAGAATTATTAGGCAAGTTGCTTTTAATCCTCAATCGCCTGACCATCCTTTAATATGGAACATTAAAGAAACAAATTATTTGAAATGCGCTATTTTGCAGGTGGTTTAAAAACAGAAAGGCGACAAAATATTTTGCCGCCTTTCTGTTTTTTGGATATCTAAAATTATTTTTGTTCGTATTCTAAATGATTCTTGTATGAAGAAACACTTGATGCTGTTTGTTCATCATCAGAATCAACAATTAAAGATTTATTTTTCAAAGTAGTTATTTTCCAAGTTGTACCATTGTTTGTTTGAGAATAAGTATTTACACTTGAAGTTCCACCTGATGTTTGAGTAATACTTAAAGCTTTTAGAATGATTGATTCTTTACTTTTTAAATCACCTACACCACTTAAAAAATCCCATGTACCTGATACTACTTCAGTAGTAGTAAATGTTGAACCACCTGCACTATAAGTTTCAGTTGAATTTATAGTGAATTTACCATCTTTTGTAATATCTAATGTTTCAGTATATGTACCAACTGCACTAGTTCCTCCAGTGGTTACTGTTAATGTTGTTCCATCAACTTTTCTTGTACTAACGTTTGTTGTTCCGCCACTTGTATAAGTATTAGATTGGTCTTGTTTTGATAATGTCCAAGTGCCCACTAATCGTGCTTTACGTGAACGCAAAGTAAGTAATGGATCGCCTGAGCCTTTTTTACAAGAATTTAAGGTTACTGTGCTTGCAATCACTAAGCAGATTAAACTTAATAGAAAAAAATGTTTTTTCATGAATTAAAGATTTTTGAATTTATATTTAGGTGCAAATGTATCAATAAGTTTTTATACATTTCAATAAAAAAGGCTATTTGCGTTTTGCAAACAGCCTTTTTGGTTCGATATTACTAATATTCTATTACGCCATCATTTTAGGTGCAGCGCTCATAATTTCTTCGTTCGCTTGAGAAGCATATTTGCTGAAATTATTTACAAACTTATTAGCTAAATCATTTGCTTTAGCATCATAAGCATTGCCATCAGCCCAAGTATTACGTGGATTTAAAATTTCTGTAGGTACATCAGGGCAAGTTGTAGGCATTGCTAATCCAAATATTGGATGATTTTCAAATTGTACATTTGCCAATTGACCATTCAACGCAGCTGTAATCATTGCTCTTGTAAATTTCAATTTCATTCGGCTACCTGTACCATAAGCGCCACCACTCCAACCAGTGTTTACTAACCAAACATTTGCACCAGTTTTACGCATACGTTCGCCCAACATTTCAGCATAACGTGTTGGGTGCAATGGTAAGAATGGAGCACCAAAACATGCACTAAATGTAGTGCTTGGTTCGGTAATTCCGGCTTCAGTACCAGCCACTTTAGCTGTGTAACCACTAATGAAGTGATACATAGCTTGACCTGGAGTTAATTTTGAAATAGGAGGCAATACACCAAATGCATCGCAAGTAAGAAAGAAAATATTTTTTGGAACACTTCCTACACTTGGGTTTACTGCATTTGCAATATGCGTCATTGGATATGCAGCACGTGTATTTTCAGTTTTGCTGATATTAGCATAATCAGGTGTAGTAGTTCCTGGAATGAATTTTACATTTTCTAATACAGTACCATGCTTAATAGCCGCCCAAATTTCTGGCTCTTTTTCAGCAGTTAAATCAACGCATTTTGCGTAGCATCCGCCTTCAAAGTTGAATACACCATCATCGGCCCAACCATGTTCGTCATCGCCAATTAAAGCTCTGTTTGGGTCAGCTGATAAAGTAGTTTTTCCTGTACCACTTAATCCGAAGAATACAGCAGTGTCATTATCTTTTCCAATGTTAGCCGAACAATGCATTGGTAACACATTTCGGTTTACTGGTAAAATAAAATTCAAAACCGAGAAAATAGATTTTTTCATTTCACCAGCATAGCCAGTTCCTGCAATTAAAACCATTTTTTTTGTGAAATTAACTATTACAAAATTGCCTTGACGTAAACCGTTTTCAGCAATATTTTTAGTTTTATAATCTGGCGCACAAAGTATTGTCCAATCAGGCACCATAGTAGCTTTTTCAGCATCTGATGGGCGCATGAACATGTTATCTACAAATAAATTGTGATACGGAATTGCATTGATGGTACGAACATTCAAACGATAGTTTGGATTAGCACAAACAAAATTATCACGAACATAAATTTCTTTACCTTCATAATGAGCGCATACTTCAGCTTGCAATCTATCAAAAGCTTCAGCGGTAACGCCAACATTTGTATCGCCCCAATTCACATCATTTTCAGTGATATTATCACGAACAATAAATCTATCTTTTGGGCTTCTACCACTAAATTCACCACTGTCAAAAACAATTGCACCATTATCGGCATAAACGCCTTGTCCTAACGATATAGCCTTATCCATCAATTGTTGAGGAGTAAGATTCCAGTTGCAAATTGTAACATTCTTAATACCTGCGGCATCTAATCCTACAGTGGTATTCTTAATTCCGTTTTCTTGCATATAAAAATTTGATTATAGTTTGGGTTGCAAATGTAAAGATTTTTAACAAGTTTATAAAGCTGATTTTTATTAGTGTTTTATTTGTTTGAAATAATAATATATCGGCGAATCTTGTATTTTATTTGTGAAATAATCAAATGAATAAGTTGGTAAGTCCATTATTGAAATAGGAGAGCATCTAGTTAATCTATCAGCACTTAATGCTACTCCTTTTACAAAACCATATCGTGATATACATTGTTTTGAAAAATTACTGCAACTTGGTATATGCGGACATTCAGTTGCTAATTGAGGAGAAATTATATTCTGATAAAAATATAATGTGGCTGTGAATGGCAAAAAGATTGGATTTTTTTTAACAAGCAATGAAAAATGTTTTATTGAATCTTCAGTTTGCTGATGGGTTATATGATTTTTTATCAGCAATACATCAGTTGGAGATTGCGCAAAACTTAATTTTGTAATGCTAATTAAAGCAATGCAAAAAACAAAATAGATTGATTTCATAAAGTAAAAAAGCAGCAATGTTTATTTGCTGCTTTTTATTGTGTTTGTTTTTAAATTATCTTATTAATGTAAATGTTCCTGTCATAGGGAATACTTCCCCTTCAGCGCATTGTACTTCAGTTTGATACATAAATACTCCTGATGGCATTGCTGCTCCATTAAATGTTCCATCCCAACCAACTGATGGATTATTGATTGGTGAATTTTCAACACTGTAAACCAAGCCCCCCCATCTATCATAAATTCTTAAATAATTTAACTGATTGATGCCCTTACCTTGTAAGAAAAATCTACCATTTATGCCATTAGCATCAGGCAAAAAAGCGTTTGGTACATAAACCGCATTGCTTGCATTACATAATACATGAACTGTAACTTCGGCTGAATCATAACACCCATGAATATCAGTTAATATTACTTGATATGTAGTGGTAACTTCAGGCCAAACTGTTGGTGAGCCAGATGTTATAGAGTCAATATTATAATTTGGATTCCATAAATAGGTATAGAAGCCGCCAGAAGCCCCAACTTGAGGGATCCGTACTGGATGACCAGCAACAATATCATTTATTTCAGGATTAAGAATGATGCTTGGTGATGGGAATACTGTAACTTGAACATCTATTACATCTGTATTACAAGTTCCAACTATTGTAGCAGTATATACAAAATTAGAAGGGAATGGAGGGACCACTGTAAATGCAGAAGCATTGGTTATCAATTCTTGAGTTTTTTTATTTACCCAAGTGTAAGAACTACCCCCTTGAGCATATAATATTGCACTTCCACCAATACAAATGGCAGTGTCTCTACCAGCATAAGGAACAATGTATGGAATTATTCCTACATGCACACTATCTTTATTACTACAACCATATTGATTAGTAACCTCCATAACGTAGGTAGTGTCAATAACTGGTTTTATGTATGGATTAGCATTATATCTATCAGGAGTGTAAGATGCGCCGAATGGTTTATACCAATTATAAGAATGGTTTGGAAATGCAAAACAACCTAAATTAACTTGCTGACCAGCGCACACAATTGTATCTTGAGCAACACAAGCATTTGGTATAGGATAGCTACTAACAAAGGTAGCGGCTGTATCTTTACATCCTTGCTGAGTAGTTACAATATAAGTTATTGTATCTTGATATACTGAAGATATACCAGGATGTAGATATTGGTTGGTAATTCCTGTTGGGAAATTTGCATTATTATAATCAACTCCTTGCCCCCATTTAATATAGTAATTAACTATTGGAGATAAGCCAGTAGTTGTTGATTGATCAATGAAAGTAACAGTTAATGGATTGCAATTACCTGTAGGGGTAACTGCAAATGCAGCATGTGGCTTAGGATAGATACAAATAATATCTTGAATTGTACTGTCACATCCTGAACGATTTGTAACTGTTAATGATACTGTATAACAATTTGAACTAGCGCCTGGTTGTAGGTAATACTTGTGGGTAGGGTTTAATTGAGCAGATTCACAGCCCGAAGCTCCGTCACCAAAATTCCAACAATAGCTTATCCCATTATAATTTGAACTTAAATTCGTGAAGTTTACAACTACTGAATCACCACATAATACTTTTGATGAAGCCGTAAATGAAGCAATTACATCAGGGGAAACATTTACTACTTTTAAAATGCTTGTATCAACACAACTTGTAGTTGAGCTATCAATTAATGCAACATTAAATGAGCCTGTAGCAAAATAGCAATAATTTGTTGAATATAAGGAAGAATGAAGCAATTTGCTTGGCCAATCAAAATACCAATGATAACTTAAGTTGGGTTCAGGGTCGGTTGATGTATTTGTAAAATTAATACATTGGGTGATGCATATACTATCATCAGAAGCTGTAAATGTGGATGTAGGCTTAGGATGTACGGTAAATAAACTTAATTTTTCAATTGAATCTAAACAACCAAATTCACTTTTAATTTTAAATTTAATTGAGTAGGTACCAGGTGTATTGATAATAATATCAGATGTATCCGATGTAAATGTATCAATTGGCAAGCTTGTATTTGCATCGTACAAAATATATTCATAACTTGTAGTATCAATTTTGCTTACTGAACTTGCTATTGATGCATTCTGTAATTGAATACTTGCAGTACCACAGAAATTAGAGAGATTTGGAGATATATTAAATTGAGCATCAGGGCCATCAATAAATACGGTATCTACTAATGGGTATGAGCAGTTTGACCCATCAGTAATGAAAAACATTACTGGATATGCTCCCACACAGGTAAAAGCATGCCCAAAATGATAATATTCAGTTGAATTATGTGGTATAATATCTATACCATCGCACCAAATAGCTAAAATTCCGTTAGAAGAATTTGTAGAATCACTAAAATAAACAGAGTCTCCCACACAAGCATGCTGTTTAAAAGGCGGCAACAATTTTCCTTTAGGGCCTAATACTGTTACGGGTTTATTATAAGTATCTGAACAAACTAAAGATGTTGAAGATGTTTTTTTGCTAAAAATTTTAATAATAATGTAATAGTTACCAACTGCTCCCGTAGGTAAATATATTGTATCTGGTATTCCTCCAGTGCCTTTTGAGTAAGTAAAATGAAGGGTAGTTAATGGTATCTGTTCTTCAATCCAAACACTATCATAAGCCCCATAAGAATTATTAATAATCGGTAAAAAGCTTGAAGGGCAAGGGAATGTGTCAGGAATTTCAAAATCAGCAACAGGGTCTTGAAAATGAACCCTAATACAAGTATCACTTTGGCATGTTGAACCAGTACCTGAACAATAATTTGATACATTTAAATTTAGATAATAATATCCATTAGTTGTAATAGGTCCAATATTAAAATTAGCTGATTTGCTAGGAGTAATTAATGAATCTAAAGCAGCTCCCACCTTGCATCCTGCTGAATTCCATTTCCAAGTATTAGTAGCAATTACACCAGTTGATGCATTTCTAAATGTTAATGAGGTGTTTAGGCACAACACAGTATCTGGCAAGCCAGTAAATTTAGCTTTGTTTCCACAAAAAATTGGGGTATTAATATAATCAACAATAGTACAACCATTCTGATCTTCAACTGTATATTGAATATTAGGCGGTTGTTTCAAGAAACAATGAATAAAACTTGTCCATGGTCCAATAATAGTATCTTTCTTGCTACCGTCATTATAATTAATAATAGTATGTTTTAAGGTGCTGCCGCAGGTAGCTATTTTACTTGTAAACTTTGAGCAATAATTACAACTACCATAAACAGGATCTAACCTTATCATATCAAGGTTATGCCTTGGGTTACCTGGTAAAGTACTATCTTGATATATTTCACTTACAGTTAATAGTAAATCTGATGAATCTTTACATGAGCCTGAATTGTTTGCAATAATCAATTTAACTCTAAATGTACCACATGTATCATAAGTATGAGAGATAGGCTGTAACAACCCTCCATTTAAATTTGTATTTCCAGTAGTGGTGAATATAGTATCTGTACCATCACCCCAATCATAAGTTATAGATGGTGGGTAAGGTGAATTAGGGGTTGTTGACAAGCCATTAATTGTCCAAGTTGCATTCGATTTGCATTTTACAGTAGGGGTATTAAATGGGCTTAATTGCATTACTGATTGATAGGTTAAAATTGAAATAACTTTTTTAACCGTATCATTAGAACATGATTGGCCGCTATTACTCACTATCATCCATACTGTATAAATACCATTGTTTGGAAATTGATAGGTTAATCTTGTTGGAGCATGGGGTGTATTTGGTGAAGATGTTGGCCAAAACACACTATTAAAAATTGTGTCAGTACCTTGTGGTGTTGCACCAAATAAAATGAATTTTATCGAAGTAGCATAAGTGCCTGTACCTGCTTTAGGGTAAATTTTTACTTTAGGCACAAAAGTACAGGTTTGCGACGTTAATACACCGCCAGCTGAACACCATACTGAATCTTTAAAATCTGATTTTATTCCGTTTACTGTTAAAATACTATCAACAGTTAATGTATCGCTACAGCCGTTATTAAAGATAACATAATGGGCAGAATACACCCCTGTATCTGTAAAACATACTTTTGGGCTATCACATAAGGTGGATTGAAGCAGAATGGCTGTTTTATGAGGCCTTGTAAAATACCATTTACATGATTTTGAGCTACATAAAGATACGTAGGATCCAGGTATAGGAACTACATTTGTTATTGGATCAGGATTTATTGTAATACATGCTTTTCCACCTGTTAAACAAATAGTATTGTTTGATAAATTTACAACTGGTGGAACTTTATGTCCAATTCGAATAATATTTTTTTGAGAAACCGTGTCAATACAGAAGCTCCCTCCAGAATAATGATTTCGATGAATCATTTTAACCGAAAAACAAGTATCAATATTGCTGTAATAAGTATGTGTTACAAATGAATCAGTAGATGTATAGCTTGTGCCATCTCCAAATTCCCATTTATAAAGCGTATCTACTTGAGGCCATGATGAGCCTGAAAAATAGACACTTACCGAATCGCAACCAGATGTTCTATTATAAGTAAACCGACCAGTTAATGGATTTAAGTTAACCTGATAAGTTCCTATTGCTGATGCCCCACCATTACTTGCGCTTTGCGTAATCTTCAAGTAAACATCATGAGTACCATAATTACTAAAATTAGTACAAAAGCTTTGGCCATTTCCCATCACTACAGCTCCAGGGCTATTTGGGTGAACTAAATACCACTCATAAATTGCTCCGGGCAAATTTGGTGCAATATTTTGAGTTGGTCCATCAAAACAAAACTGATGCGAATTTGTACAATATGAATTTACATAGCCTGCTCCTAAAGTTATGGTGGCAATCGGCGCTGGGTTTACCACAATATTCACAACATTACTAAAAGCATCAGTACAATTGTTTAATAAATTTACAATATTCCCATTCTGAAATCCTATGCAATAAGTTACCGGTACAGTATTACATGGAGGTAAAGATATTGATGCGTTAAGCGTTCCTGGACTACAACCTATGGAAGTTATAGTGCCTAATGTTTGCCCTGTAACACATGGTGCAGGTGAACAAACACTTGCTACAAGTGTACCTGATATTGCTGAAGATAAACTACCAGATGGTGGTGGGGTAGTACAGCCTGTATAAGTCAATGTAAATTGCTGACCTGAACTAACAGAGGTTGGTGATATAGTCAATGTGCTTGTGTTAGCTATTCCTTGAATACATACAGCATTAATATGGGTTAAGGTATCGCTACAACCAAAAGTGGGGCTTACGTATTTATATACTGCTAGTTTAACATCTGTGCAGCCATAAGATGGGAATCCTTGAGTAAGAGTATTCACTCCGGATGGACCTACTGGGGTAGTGCTTGTTGCAGGTATCCACCATGTATAAGCTGCCAATCCTGATGGAGCAGATAATGTAACCGGGCCCGGCGCACATAAAGCACTTCCAACTGATAGTGAAGCTTGTGGTTTACAAACTACATTAATATAATCTGTTTTGATAATAGCGCTTTGGCAATTATTAGCATCTTTAACTTGCATATAAATTCCTTGCCTCTGTCCGTTGGGGTTACAATTGTATTTTACCCATAAATTACCAGTAGTTGCATTAGGCGGACCACCTGCAAATGTATTAGTTTGAGAAGAATATGCTCCTCCATTACTTGGGTTAAAACCCGGGCCTACATTCCACGTAAATGTATAAGGTGGAATACTACCTGGATCACAAGGCACCAAGTTGGTAGTTATGTTCTGACAGGCCAAGGTATCAGAGGCAATAAAACATGCTTGAGGAATTGGATATATTTTAGCAACACAATTACAAATTTTACTTTTTTGACCAAGTGTATTTGACACTGTTAAACAAACATAATAGTATGTAGTTGATAGGCCTGAAGGTAAAGCTGGAACCGCTGCATTGTTAGTTTTTACAGGACCATAGAAAGAATAACTAGTGATTAAGGTGGTACCTACGCCACAACTAGAAGATGTTGAGCGGAAGATTTCCCACTTGGCTGTGTCATAAGTACCAACTGAACTATTAACCAAGTTAACAATCAAATTACCACAATTTGAAATCGGAAATGCACCTCCTGTAGTAGCTGCAAAATTTGCAGTAAGTTGTGCTTTGCTTTCAATGGATAATAAAATTGAAGCAATTAATGTTATAAAAAGAATTAAGACTTTTTTCATGGCTTAAAATTAAGGTATAAATATTAAATTTTCGGTTGTATTTGTATGACTATTTTGTGGTTGTAAATGTTGCATTTTAAAAACGTTGCATATGATTTTGAAATAATTCAAAATTATAGCACATTTTACAATATGCCTAATTCATTTTTTGATAAAATATTTAACGATGTATCACATCCATTCCAATATCTTTTCTAAAATATTGATTGTCAAAAAATCCTTCTGAAGCTTTGCTGATGGCTAATTCACGAGCTTTATTTAAATCCGTATTTAATGCTGTTATCATCATTACTCTGCCGCCTGATGAAATTATTTTTCCTTCTTCATTACATTTTGTTCCTGCATGAAACACTACACTATTTTCCGAAGGCGAAATTTCATTTATTAATTTTCCAGTTTCAAAAGTTTCAGGATAACCTTTGCTTGCTAAAACAACTGTACAACCTGCCAATGGATTTTCGTTTAATTGCTGTTCGTTTAATTTTCCAGCAGCAACAGCATTCATTAATTCTACCAAATCATTTTCAATTCTTGGAATAACCACTTCCGTTTCAGGATCGCCCATTCGGCAATTATATTCAATAACAA
>JBDKJJ010000342.1:0-9114 GCA_039796635.1 Bacteroidota bacterium | reverse complement strand
GCATAATTATGCATCTCTACAGAATATAAAAAATCCGCTGTTTGCAAAAGCAGCGGATTTTTTTATATGATAGTCTATGATTAAAAAACTATAGAAACTCTTTTAAATCAAGCGGATTAATTTCATTATGAGTTGATGAAAAAATACATTTTCCATCTTTTATTAAAAGCATTTGAGGTGATTGATGCTCAATAATGAATCTATTAGCAATTGCATTTGAAATATTTCTATGCTCTAATAAATCCAAATAAAAAGGCGAAACTTGTTCAGTTGTGAATTCCCAATTTCGTTCAGTTTTACTTAAAGCCATTCGGCTAATACTGCAACGTGTGCTATGTTTAAATAAAACCTGCGGCTTATTAAATGATTCGGTTATTATTGAATCAAGCTGAATTTCATCAGTAAGCTGTAACCAATTCATGGAAATTATTTTATGATTGAACTGTAGTTGAATGAACTTTAGCTTTGGTAATCATACCTGGGCAGCCTAAAGTTTTACGATGCGGTGTGCACGATGAAAATATTAGAACTAAAGCTAAAAAAGATAAGGTTGATGTTATTGCAAACTTCTTCATGTTTAAATATTGAAATGAAATATAATGGTAAAATTTATTTTAATAAATACTTTTACTAAAATTTGAAAAACAAAGTTACATAAACAATTATTAAAATCACAAAATTCAATTCTAAATTCTTATGCGATTTCATATCATAGCATGTGGCGGCAGCATCATGCATCAGCTTACAATTCAGCTGAAATTAAAAGGAAATATTGTTACTGGTAGTGATGATGAAATTTTTGAACCTGCTTTATCAAATCTTAAAAAACATGATTTACTACCCAATGAAATGGGGTGGGATGCTAATAGAATATCAAATGAAATTGATGTTGTAATTGTAGGTATGCATGCTCATGCTGATAATCCTGAATGGTCAAAAGCTAAAGAACTTGGATTGAAAATATTTAGTTATCCTGAATTTATTTACGAGCATTCAAAAAATAAAAAACGTATTTGTGTGGCTGGAAGTCATGGAAAAACTACTATTACAGGCATGATTATGCATGTTCTGAAAGAAAATAAAATTGATTTTGATTTTTTGGTGGGAGCAAAATTAGAAGGATTTGAATATTCAGTACAGCTAACAGATGCACCAATAATTGTGATTGAAGCTGATGAATATCCTGATTCACAGCAAACCAAAATTCCGAAATTTTTGTTTTATAAACCTAACATTGCTTGCATTAGCGGCATTGCCTGGGATCATATAAATATATTTCCAACGTTTGAAAATTATGTTCTTCAATTCAAAAAATTTATTGAAAGCATTGAACCTAACGGAAATTTGTTTTTTAATGCTGATGATAAAAATTTAGTAGATTTAATTCATCATGATAAAAATATTATTGCCTCAGGATATACTGCCCACAAGGTTTTGAAAGTGAATGATGCTTTTGAATTAATTACTGAAAATAAAAATTATGAGGTGCAAATTTTTGGCGAACATAATTTTTATAACATTAATGCAGCATATAATATTTGTAAAACAATTGGGCTTAGTGATGAACAATTTTACACTGCTATTCAAACTTTTAAAGGCGCTGCAAAACGATTGCAATTAATTTATAAAGGAGATAGAAATATTTTTTATTTTGATTTTGCTCATGCTCCATCAAAAGTGAAAGCCACTGTAAAAGCAATGCAAGAACTTTCACCCAACCGAAAATTAGTAGCTTGTTTAGAGCTTCATACCTATAGTAGTTTGAATAAAGATTTTCTGAAAGAATTTAACGGATGCTTTGAAGGAGTTGATTTTCCTATAGTTTTTTATTCTGAACATTCATTTGAAATGAAACGATTACAACCATTTTCGCCACGTGATATTATTATGGCTTTTGGCAATGGTGAATTAAAAACATTTAATCAACCTTTACAAATGCTTACTTTTTTGAAACGAATAATAGAACCTGACACCAATTTATTGATGATGACAAGTGGTAATTTTGGTGGCTTGAAAATGGAAGATGTTTCAAAAATGCTATTCAGATAATAACAGAATATTAATAGATATTCCTATACATTTGCAGTTCAAAAAAAAATAGAAAGTGAGCGATTTATTTTCAACTGCTGAACCATCAACTGCATTTAAGTTTAACCTTCAACGCCCATTGGTTTTTCTGGATTTAGAAACAACCGGCGTTGATACATTTGCAGATAAAATAATTGAAATTGCATTAATGAAAGTGATGCCTGATGGAAGTCAGCATCAATATTTGAAAGTAGTAAATCCTATGATTCCAATTCCGAAAGGAGCTACGGAAGTTCATGGATTTACGGATGAAATGGTGAAAGATAAACCACCGTTTTCAGCTATTGCAAATGAGGTAGAGGCTTTTATGGAAGATGCTGATTTAGCTGGATTTAATAGCAATAGATTTGATATACCAATGTTGGTGGAAGAATTGATGAGAGCAGGAGTTAACATTCAAATTGAAAAAAGAAAATCAGTTGATGTTCAACGCATATTTCATAAATTGGAACCAAGGAATTTGGAAGCAGCTGTTCGGTTTTATTGTGAACAAGATCTTAAAAATGCACACAGTGCAATGGCTGATGTAATTGCAACGCATGATGTGTTGGTGGCTCAATTGCAGCGTTATTCAACCTTGCAAAATGATGTAGAATTTCTTGAAAAATTTTCAGAAGATGGAAAATTTATTGATGTAGCTCGTCGTTTGGTTTATAAAAATAACAAAGTGTGTTATAACTTTGGCAAACATAAAGATAAAGCCGTTGCTGATGTTTTAAAAACTGAACCAGGTTATCATGATTGGATGTTGAAAAGCGATTTTCCGTTACACACAAAACATAAATTAAAAGAAGTAGTTGATGCTATTAGAAGTAATAAACTTTTATAAAAATTGAATTGGCAACAAAATCATTAATAATAATTCCTACCTACAACGAAAAAGAAAACGTTGAAAGCATTATCAATACTGTGTTACAGCTTGATACTGATTTTAATGTTTTAATTGTTGATGATGGTTCGCCTGATGGTACTGCGGCTATTGTGAAATCAATGCAACAAAATAATGATAGATTATTTTTGTTAGAACGAAAAGGCAAACAAGGCTTAGGCACTGCTTACATAGCTGGTTTTAAGTATGGCTTGCAAAGCGGATTTGATTTAATTTTTGAAATGGATGCTGATTTTTCACATCCGCCAGCTAAATTAATTGAACTAAAAAATGCTTGCATTCAAGGCGCTGATTTGGCTGTTGGTAGTAGATATGTTAAAGGTGGAAAGCTTGAAAATTGGCCGTTGGATAGAATATTAATGAGCAAAGGCGCATCCATGTATGTTCGATTAATTACTGGTATTCCTGTGAAAGATACTACCGCTGGATTTGTATGCTATAAACGTAAAGTGTTAGAAACACTGAATTTAGATGCCATTCAATTTATTGGATATGCATTTCAAATTGAAATGAAATATAAAACTTGGAAGGCAGGGTTCAAGCTTGTTGAAGTGCCCATCACATTTAAAGATAGAGAAAAAGGAAATTCAAAAATGAGTGCAGGTATATTTAGTGAAGCTTTTGGTGGCGTTTGGAAAATGCGATTTGATAACTAATCAATTCAAATTGATTTGCAGTTAATATTTTATATCACAAAAATAACTCATGAAAATTTTAATAATTCGATTTAGTTCAATTGGTGATATTGTATTAACATCGCCTGTGATAAGATGTTTGAAGCAGCAATTGCCTAATGCTGAAATTCATTTTGCAACTAAAAGCAAATTCAAAAATTTAATTCAGCACAATCCATATATTGATAAAATACACTTGTTAAATGATTCGATTTTTGAATTATTAGCAGAACTAAAAAAAGAGAAGTTTGATTTAATTATTGATTTACATCACAATCTCCGAACTTCAATTATCAAAGCATTTTTACCAGCAAAATCATATTCATTTGATAAATTAAATTTTGAAAAATGGTTGATGGTTAATTTTAAAATTAATTTATTACCTGATATTCATATAGTGGATAGATACATGAACACTGTAAAGAAATTGGGAGTAAAAAATGATGGTAATGGATTAGATTTTTTTATTACCGATGAAGAGGATAAATTCGGTTTCAATTATTACAACCAAAATCAATCATATACTGCATTTGCAATTGGTGGTCAGTTTGCAACTAAAAGATTACCAAAAGAAAAAATTGTTGAGCTTATTAATCGGCAAACTGAAAAAGTAGTTTTGTTGGGTGGAAAAGAAGATGAATTCACCGCAAATTATATTCTATCAAATACAAAAAATACTGAAAGTTTTTGTGGAAAAATTTCATTCAATCAATCAGCCTCAATAGTTAAATATGCTAATAAGATTTTAACCCACGATACAGGCTTGATGCATGTTGCGGCAGCTTATCAAAAAAAAATAGATATTTATTGGGGAAATACAACACCTCAATTTGGGATGTATCCATATTTAAAAAATCAGGCTAATTTTAAAAATTTTGAAGTTCAAAATTTGAGATGTCGTCCGTGTTCAAAAATTGGTTATGCCAAATGTCCTAAGCAACATTTTAATTGCATGAGTCTTCAATTATTAAAATAAGATTTTGGATAATGTAAGAATGTTGAAATTTTCGACTCATTTTATTTTATAGATTCACAAATATTAAGTATTATTGCTACGTATTTTACCTTAATACACTTAAAACTATAAAATTTAAAACGATGTTTCGTCTTAAAAAACATTATCAAAAATTACTTTTTTTATTATTACTGCTGATATCAAATCAGCTGGCAAATGCCCAATGTGCTGAAAATATTGGCTTTGAAGATAGTACATTTGCTTTTTGGAAAGGATATATTAATGATACTTTAGTTGGGGGAACTGTCGGTTGTTGCCCAATTTCAACACCGATTGGACCATTTTTAACTCAAAAGTCAACAAGATTTCTTATTGTAAATAGTTCAACTGTTATTCGCTCAACTTTTAATGGGAATACTTTTTCAGGAATAGATCCTTTTAGTGGTCAACCAGTTGTTTGTCCACTTCCAGGCTTTGGAACATCTTCGATTAAAGTGGGGAATGATAGCACTGGCTCCGAAGCCGAAAAAATAAGATATACAATCAATGTTACTGACCAAAATGCTGATTTAGTTTATGCTTATTCGGCTGTATTGGAGAATGGCGGACATGATGCAGTAGATCAACCAAGAGTTGAAGCAAAAGCAACAGATCAATTTGGTAATTCATTAGCATGCGCCACATTTAACATTCCAACTCCACCAGCTTGGAATCTACCTTCTGGATGGTTTCAATCACCTCTTTCAACAGCTTTTGACACTATTGTATATTCAAATTGGACATTAACCGCTTTGAATCTTCGACCTTATATTGGTCAAACGGTTATTCTTGACTTTTCAACCGGTGATTGCAGTTTTGGTGGTCATTTTGGGTATGCATATCTTGATTTTGCTTGTCAAAAATATTTAGTAATAAACAAATATTGCCCTGGTGATACAGTGGCTACATTGATTGCTCCTACTGGATTTGGTCATTATATTTGGGATACAATTGGTTCTGGAGCACCGCCAATTGCTGCTGGACCAAATAATCAATTATTCTTAAATCATCCTGATTCAACCATTGGTTTTTCTGTTCGATTAAGTGCTTTTGCAACTGATAGCTGCGGCTTTGAATTATATGATACTGTAAGGGTTCAGCCAATGCCTGATGCTGATTTTTATTTCTTTCCTAATCCTGCCTGTGTTGGTTATCCTGTAACTTTAATTGATGATAGTAAATCAAATATTCCTTATGCATCTATAAATAATTGGAATTGGATTGTGGCGGATAAATATGCTTCAAAAAAGATAGATACCATCATTACTCAAAATATTACTCACACTTTTTCAAAGGCTGGTGATTATTATATTAGGCTTCGTGTAAATACTACACTAGATTGTATTTCAAGTCCATTTTTTAAAAGAAAGGTACATGTTGAAGAACCATCAATAAGATTAAGTGATTCAATCACCATTTGCAAAAACAGTGGTTATCAATTAAGCTTTATGGCTGATAGTGTTATCATGAAAGCTCAATGGTCGTTAAAGCATAATTTGGGTACACTTAATTGTAATACTTGTTTTGATCCTGTTTACACCACGTTAGATTCAAATATTTTGTATGTTTATATCACTGATAATCATGGTTGCACTAATACTGATTCAATTTTTGTTAAAGTAAGTGAATGTCCTGAAATAATTGTTCCATCAGCTTTTACGCCAAACGGCGATAAGAAAAATGATTTATTTTTTATTTTAGATAAAAAATTTGCAAAGCTTAATTATTTTGAAATATTTAACAGATGGGGGCAAATGGTTTATTCAGCCAATGAATTAAGTGCACAAGGGTGGGATGGTACATACAATGGAAAAGAACAAGAAGTAGGAACATACGCTTTTAAAATTATGGCAACAGATATTTATGGTAATGTGAAAAGGTTGAATGGGAATGTTACCTTAATTAGATAAAATTGGGTGAGTAGAATAGAGTAAAAATGTAATTGGAATAATAATAAAAAATATAAATTTTTGTATCATCAAATAAATAAACAATAAAAAAATATATAATCATGAAAAAAGTAATCGTATTTGTACTAAGTATTTGTTTTGTTTTTAGCGCTTTTGCTCAGCAACCAACTTCGTTGAAAAAAATGCTAATATTAGATAAGTCAACAAACTCAGTTCGTCAGTGGAGAATATATGTTTTTGAAGCAAACAAAACTGAAAAAATAGATGCTAATGCTTTAGTTAAAGATTTAGCAAAAGTAAGTGGCGTTCAAACTGTTCAGTTATCACCTTCACCTGAAAATAAAGACCGTGTTTTGGTATATATGAATTTGGATATGCCTTTAACAAAAGCAACTGATATGTTGAATGTATTCAAAGCGCATAATATTCAAATTACGAATTTAGCAGATTAAGTTTTTACCTTTTTTGCCTTTAAAACTATAAACTAAAACCTATCAACTATTATTTAAATGAAAAAATATTTTATATACTTTTTGTTCTTGATTGCTTCATCACTTTTAGGGTATGAAAATGTTAAAGCACAATGCCCTGCAAATATTGGATTTGAGTTAGGAAATACAAATGGCTGGCAAAGCTTTATTAGTGGATATGGTTCGGGAACAAATGGTTGTTGCCCTATTATTGCCAATGTTGGCCCATTTCCAAATACACAATTTTGGTTAACTAAGCCAATTGACAATAGCCGTATTCGAGTGGTTGGGGCTGGTGTACCAGGTTGGGCTGCAGCTACACCTTTTGATCCATATAGTGGATTACCACGTGTTTGCCCAGGAAGTGGAAATAATTATTCATTAAAAATAGGCAATGATAGCGTAGGTTCTCAGTCAGAAAGAATTCGTATTCAGTTTGCTGTAACCAACGCAAATAGTACATTAATATATAGATATGCTGCAGTTATGGAAGATGGAGGTCATGATTCTTTAACTCAGCCAAGATTAGATTTCAAAGTATATGATGCTGGTTTAATAGGAAATTTAAATCCTACAGCCCTGCTTATTCCATGTGCTTCATTTATTCGTGCAACACCCTCTTTGAATAATTTGCCTGCCGGATGGTTTAATGGCGCTGGAATGTCTTGCTCAAATTGGATACCGGTAGCAGTAAATTTGAATTCATTCGTAGGTCATATTATCCAAATTGAATTTGCTACTGGTGATTGTGATTTTAGTGGTCACTTTGGTTATGCTTATGTTGATGTACCAAGTGGTTGTAAGCCATTTACTATTTTAACAGGTTATTGCTCTGGTCAAGATACTGCTACAATGGCAGCTCCGTCAGGGTTTGGTAGTTATAATTGGTACAATAAAGCAGTTACCCCACATCAATATTTAGGGGCTGGTAATAATATTAAAATTTCAGTACCAAGTTTATTAGGTGGTCCTAATCCTGTTGGCGGCTTTCCAATTTCGTGTGTTGTTACCCCAGCTACAGGTACTGGTTGCAATGATACATTGGTTGATACATTAAGGGTATTACCTGATCCTACGGCTGGGTTTACCTACAATCAAAATGTATGTGCTGGTAGCCCAGTTCAATTTATTGATACATCTAAAACTAATGTTACAGGCTCATATATCATACATTGGGAATGGGATTATAATGGTGATAATATTACAGATGATACAGTTCAAAATCCTATTCATGTTTTCCCTGCAACAGGTAGTTATAGCATAAGATTAATTGTTAAATCTGATTTATCATGTGTTTCCGATACAGCTTGGTCAACTATTGTAAGTGTAAGTTTACCGTTTGTTAGTCCAAATCCTGGTAATGATGTCTCTATTTGTCAAGGTGCTAATGTGCAATTAAATGGTAGTACTTATACTGGCTTTAAATATTTATGGTACACCTTAGATGGGGTAACAGCACCTTTGAATGGATTATCTAATGATACAATTAGCAATCCGTTAGCTACTCCTATTAAGTCAACAGTATATTATTATCAAATTACTGATACAACAAATGGTTGTGTATTTACTGATAGTATGAAAATTACTGTTAATGGTGTTGCTCCCTCTATTTATATCAAAGCCGTTAATGATACAATTTGCCCAAATGCTAATACAGTTTTGAGCATTGATAATAATAGTTTCTCTTGTAATTTAACTTCAAGATATTGTGTAGGTACTTCAGCGCATTCAGTAGGAAGTGGAACTTCAAATATTACAACTTATCCTACACCATTCCCAGGCTCAGCACCTGATGGTAAAATACAAATGTTGTTTTTGAAATCTGAATTGGTAAACGCTGGTTTAAAAGCTGGTCAAATAAAGGCAATTAGTTTTAATATTACTGCTAAAAATAGTAATTTACCCTATAGAAACTTAACTGTAAAATTGGGTTGCACAAACAGCAATGTATATACATCTGGAGGAAGTTATTTTGCTACATCTCCTGGCGTTGCAACTACAATTTCAAACTATACTACAACCTTAGGATTGAATACAATACCATTTCAAACTGCTTATAATTGGGATGGAAATAGTAATTTAATAGTAG
>JBDKJJ010000341.1:0-6604 GCA_039796635.1 Bacteroidota bacterium | reverse complement strand
TTGCACTACAATGGCAATTCAAAAAATTCATATTGAAGATTTTATTTCAGCGTCAAAAAATCAATTGATTTTGGATGTTCGTTCGCCTTCGGAATTTAATCATGCTCATATTCCTGCCGCCATCAGTTTCCCATTATTTACCGATGAAGAAAGGAAAATTGTAGGCACAGCTTACAAACAAAAAAGCCGACAAGCTGCTATAAAATTGGGATTAGATTATTTTGGTGTAAAGATGAAATTAATGGTAGAGCAAGTTGAAAAATTAATAGCAGAACATCAAAAAGATAAGGAAAATAAATCCTCAACTATTTATGTTCATTGTTGGAGAGGTGGTATGCGTAGCGGCGCTGTGGCTTGGTTGTTAGATTTATATGGATTTAAAGTTTGTCAGTTAGTTGGAGGTTACAAAGCTTACAGAAATTATGTTTTACAACAATTTGAAAAACCAATTTCGATAAAAATTATTGGTGGTAAAACTGGAACGGGCAAAACATTTATTCTTCATCAATTAAAAAATCAGCAACAGAATATTATTGATTTAGAAGGCTTAGCTCATCACAAAGGCTCTTCCTTTGGAGCTTTAAATCAGCCAACACAGCCCACTCAAGAACAATTTGAAAATTACATTGCTTATTACATACAAGAAGCTGATAATGCAAAACCAATTTTCATAGAAGATGAAAGTCAGCGAATTGGAAATGTAAATATTCCATCAGCACTTTGGCAACAAATGCGAAAAGCAGAAGTGTTGTATGTTGATTTGCCTTTTGAGGAGCGATTACAGCATATTTTAGAAGGCTATGGAAATTGTGAAATAGAACAATTGAAAGACGCTACAAGCCGCATTGCAAAAAGATTAGGTGGCTTGGAGTATAAAATTATAATGCAATTTTTAGAAGAAAAAAATATTGAAAAAGCATTTTATCATCTCTTGCAATATTACGATAGAGAGTACGAAAAAGCAGAGCAACGAAGAGAACAGCATTTATTTAAGCGAATAAATTTTATAGAACTTGATGCATTGAAAATTGCATCAAAAATTATTTCTATTTTATGAAATACTTTAACCACATATAAATATAGTTAGTATAGAATACAGAAATAGAAGTTTACTATGTGAAAAATTTATTCTATGAAATCTTGAAGTATAAATAGTATTGAATATAAAAACATAGTTTTCGCAAGCGAAAAATTCTATTGTATCTATGTGGTAAAAATTGTATTTAAACGTTTTCTCTGTGGTAAAATAAATAATCATGATTCAAGAAAAAATAAAACTCACACAATACAGCAAAGGCGCAGGTTGTGGCTGCAAGATAGCACCAAAAGTATTGCAAGAAATTTTGCAAACTAATCAACCACAAAAATCATTTGCTAATTTATTAGTTGGCAATTCAACTAATGATGATGCTGCGGTGATGGACTTGGGAAATGGAATGTCATTGATTTCAACTACCGATTTTTTTACACCCATTGTTGATGATGCTTTTCAATTTGGATGCATAGCTGCTGCCAACGCCATTAGTGATATTTATGCCATGGGTGGCAAACCGATATTGGCGATAGCTATTTTAGGATTTCCTGTTGAAAAATTGCCTGTAACTATTGCTCAGCAAATATTAGAAGGCGCTCGTAAAATATGCGATGAAGCTAATATTCCATTGGCTGGTGGACATAGTATTGATTCACCCGAACCTATTTTTGGATTGGCGGTAAATGGTTTTGTGAAAACAGATTCCATCAAAAAAAATAATACTGCTCAGGTTGGAGATTTAATTTATATCACAAAAAAAATTGGTGTAGGTATTTTGGCTACTGCCGAAAAACGAAATGCATTACTACCCCAACATGAAAATATGGCTGTCAACCAAATGATGCAGTTGAATAAAATTGGAGAAATTTTAGGAACAAAAAATTATGTAACTGCCCTTACTGATATAACAGGCTTTGGGCTTGGCGGACATTTAATTGAATTGTGTGATGGTGCTAATTTGAGTGCTGAAATTTATTGGAATAAAATTCCGTTGATTGATAATTTGAAAAATTATTTAGATACCAATTGCATACCTGATGCTACTTACCGCAATTGGAATGGCTATGGTGAAAAAATAAAAATGGAACCTACAGTGCCGATGATGGAAGCATTTAAGCTTTTGCCTTGCCCTGAAACAAGTGGAGGATTATTAATTGCAATAGATGAAAATCATCAAGCCGAGTTTGAAAAATTATTAGCTGAAAACGGGCTTGAAGAATTTGCAAAACCAATTGGGAAGTTTATTAGTAAAGAAGAAAAGGCGGTGGTGGTGAAATGATTTTTTCACCACAGAGAAACAGAGGTACATGTATTCAATTGTGTATTTTTTCACTTAATGAATCTTCGTGTGCTTAATTCCTTAGAGGTTTGTTTAACCTTACACTGTCTTTTAAAAATTGATTTTCAAAAATGGTGTTAGCAATTTGAAGTATTCAATTAATAATGCTTTTTAAAACAATTTTACTTTTGTTTTATCGTTTTAACAAAGTGAATTTCAGCAAGAACATACTCATCATCTTATCACTACTACTTAGTTATTCAGCTCAGGCGCAATATCATGAAGTTGGCGTTCAAGGTGGCGTAGCATCCTATATTGGTGATTTGAATAATCAAATATTTGCTCCGAAATTTGGTGCAGTTGGTGGTGCTTTTTATCGAAAGAATTTTACACCCCATTTTGCATGGCGAACAAATTTGAATGTAGGCAGATTTTCATTTGATTCAAAATGGAGTAAGAGTGAATACATTCAATATCAAAATTTAAATTTCCGAAATACAATCACCGAAGCTGTAACGATGATTGAATTTAACTTTTTTAAATACAAAGCTAATCGTGATAGTAAGGCGCTTTGGTCACCATATATTTTTTGGGGCGGCGGATTTGCTTATTATTATTTGGATGCAAAGTATGATAACAAACATGTTTATTTGCCAGGCAAACGAACTGAAGGCAAAGATTATGTTCCATTTATTTTCACCATGCCATTTGGTGGTGGTTTGAAATTTAATGTAGCTAAGTCAATTACATTTTCAATGGAATGTATGTATCATCATACTTATACTGATTATTTAGATGATGTCAATTCAACTTATATTCAGAAGAAAATCACTAACGGAAAAAATCCAACTAACATTGCTGATCCATCTAACACTAATAATATTTTAAGTGATGTAAAAAACAAACAAAGAGGTGATCAATTCAAGGATAAATATTTTTTTGTAATGCTATCTTTAAGTTATACTTTTTTTACACCGCATTGTCCAAATCCTGATTCAGAAGATAGTTTTGATAAATAATAAAGATATTTGTTGCCATAGTTTATGAATGAAAAACTAAGGGAAGGGCATTTTATACCAATTCCAACAACAAAATAGTCCTAACCATTTTGGAGTAGTGAAGTGGTAAATGCCGATACAGTTTGAAAATAGTACTAATGATTAAAACGTAATTTGGACTATACTGAAAACGTAATCGGTATTATCGAAAGCTTAAAACAAAAAGGGATAATCAAATTTGATTATCCCTTTTTGTGAGTTGGATGAATGCCTATTATTTAATCAATATTTTTCCTTCTTTCAATAATCCATTTTGATTTGAGAGTTTATAAAAATAAACACCTTTGTTCAAATCAGCATTTAAATTTACATCGCCAAATGTTGCAGTGTGCATTACTTTAACACCAAGCATATTGTATAATTCAAAATTAGTTTCAGTTGTTAATCCTTTAATTTTCAAAACATCATTTATTGAGATAGGATTTGGATAAACTTTGATAGAAGCTGCACCATCTACAATGTTGATACCCGTTACTGGCGGAGGTGGTAATACATCATTATCGGTAATATGAATAGTAGCAGTTGAACTGCTACCAATACTACAATTAGTATTTGCAATAAGTGATACAATAATATCTTCTGGTGATTCAATAGTGATATCATTAATAATATTTACTTGGATATTTGTAGAAGCTACCCCACCTACAACTGTAGCTGGAGAATTTGTAACCACAGTATAATCCAAAAAATTGGTTGCACTACCTCCTAATACATAGGAAAACGATAAAGGTAAGTTCACATTTGCATTACTAATTGTGATAGGAAGATAAATGGTTCCACCATTTTCATTTATTGTAAAGTTTGATAAAGTGAAGTTCAAGACTGGATTTGCTGAGGTGAAATCATCATCCAAAATAGTTCCTACAAATGTTGAATTAGTTCCTATTAAAGCATTATTGGTTGGATTGCTTAACGTGAAAATGAAAGTTTCACTTGGCTCAATTATTAAATCATTTATGATAGAAACATTAAAATATTGAGTTGTAGTTGAGTTAGCAGGGAAGGTAAGAGTTTGTAAAGATAAGGCTGTAAAATCAATACCTAATGTAGCTGCTGAACCGCCAACGGCACTAACATCAATACTTGTTGGCATTGATGTAGGATTAATAATGGAAACTCCTATTTGAACTACGCCTGCATTTTCATTATAGCTAAAAGTAGGGTTAGTGAAAAACACGGTTGGCGTAGTGATACCATCATTATCTAAAATATTGACTGTATAGCCAGGTGCTCCCATACTTCCGTTCACAACATTAATAAATGAAAAATGAATAGATTCAGTAGCTTCAACTAAAAAATCATCAATGATTTGAATACTAATTGAACCTTGTGTGGCGCCTGGTGGAATAATGGCAACAGCATTAGTTTGAGTCATGCTAGAGTAATCTAATGCATTAGTTGCAGTTCCTGAAATATTATAATATACTTTTACTGTATCGCAATAAGTATGATTAAGAGTAAGTGCTACTGAAACCGTTCCTGCATTTTCATTGTAGGATATTGAATTTGCTGAACCCAATCCAATAGTTGGAACTGTATCATTAGGATTGATATTTATAACATATACTGAATCATTGCCAATGATAGCTCCATTTGTAGGCGATGTTAAATGAAGAATGATACTTTCAGTATTTTCAGTTAAGCAATCATTAATAATATTTAGCGGAATATTCATGGTTGAATTTCCGTTTGCAAAAGTGTAAACTGAGTTTGTTAACAAATAGTCAGAACTTGAAGTAGCTGTAGATGCTGCTGTTGCTGAAACATTAAACACGAACGGACCAGTAAAATTTGTAGATGAAATTTTCACTGGTACATTTAATGTACCTGCATTTTCATTTACGGTAATTGTTTTGGGTAAACCAAAATTAATAATTGGTGTTGTATCATTATCAATAATGGTAATAGTGATGATACTATCAATGCCGTAATTAGGCAACCCTGAAGCATTGGATTTATTGGTTAATGCCAATGTTATTGTTTCATTGCCTTCTACAAATAAATCATCAACAATAACCAAAGTATCTGTGGTGCTTGCTATGGTTGAATTAGCAGCAAATGTTATACATTGATAAGGATTTTGATAGTCAATATTTGAAGTTGCACTTCCGCCTATTACAGCTACACATACTGAAGTTGAATTTGCGTTAGGGTTTAAAATTGTAACAGGAATACTTATGGTTCCTGCGGCTTCATTATAACTTGCTGCTGATGTATTGAATTGCAAAGTTGGTGGACCATCGTTGTCAATAATATTAATTTGAGCAGTATTTGAATTAGCAATAGCATTAAATGAATTACTAATTTGCAATTCAATATTTTCAATTGATTCAACTATTACATCATCAATAATATTTAATGTAATTGTTTTTAGTGTATCGCCAGGATAAAAAATTACTGTATCTGGAAATATAATTGTGTTGTAATCTAATCCTAAGTTAGCCGTTGATGAAAACAAAGTATCAATTGTTATCAAAACGGTATCACAAAAAATTTTATCTAATTTTAATGTTACTGAAACAGTTCCAACATTCTCATTCACTGTTTGAATCAAAGGATTAACGAACATCACATTCGGCATTGTATCATTAGCATCAATATCAATAATAAATATTGAATCAACGCCAATACTTGAGCCTCCTATAGGATTAGTTAAGTGAATAATTGCAGTTTCAATGCCTTCTGGAATGCAATCATCAATTATTGGGAAAGAGATATTAATATTTTGGGCGCCTGGAGTAAAAGTAATGGTTTGTATTGGGAAGTTATAATCAGCTGAATCAGTTGATGAATTTATTAAATCAACTGATACATCAATAGTTTGAATTGAATTACTTGCTTTTGATAAATGAATTGGAAGAATAACAGTTGGTGCACCAGTTTCATATACTAATTGATAGGTGGGTTGAATGAAGCTAAATTCAGGCATTGTGTCATTATCAATAATTGTTAAAGTGTAAACGCTATCAATTCCTTTTTCTAAAGTATCAGTAGTATTTAACGGATTGATAAATTGTAATGTTACTGTTTCATTTCCTTCTACTAATAAATCATCAATAATAGTTAAAGTATCATTGATAGGTGTTGTTGAATTAGGTGGGAAAATTAATGTTTTTGAAGTGTATGTAAAATCCGAACCTTGCGTTGTTGAACCTATTCCTACTACCACAGTAACTTTACTTGTATCATTATTAGGATTGGTGATAGCAACTGGAATATTGATAACACCTGCTG
>JBDKJJ010000340.1:0-22651 GCA_039796635.1 Bacteroidota bacterium | reverse complement strand
TTTGCAAACACAGTTAATAACACTTACAAGTGATTTTGGAACCAACGATGGTTCAATAATGCTTTTGAAATCATCTCTTTCAAAACAGTTATCTGATATTGCATTTACTGATTTCAGTCATCAAATAAAACCATTTCAAATAGCACAAGCTGGATATTTAGTAAGCAATTTATTTCATCAATTTAATGAAGGAACAATTCATTGTGTTTTAGTAAATGTATTAGATCAAAAAACTTATGAACTGAAAGCTGCCAAGTACAAAGAACATTATTTCATTGGAGTAGATAATGGTATATTTTCATACTTATTTAATTATGAAAACGTTGAAATGGTTTCATTTGGAAAGCTACATGAAGCCCAATTTTTTTATAAGCACGTTAGTAATTCAATTGCATCAATAATTGAATCAAAAAAAAATTGGGATACCATTCAAAAAGTTAATTACCGAGTACTTTTAGAACATCCTGTTCATATAACTGACGAAAGTATTACTGGTTGTATTTGGTTGATTGATGATTTTGGGAATTTAATTACCAATTTTCATCGCAATCAAATTGAGCATATTATTGAAAACAAATCAATCAGCATTAGCTATGGTTACAAAAGTCTTTTAACTAAAATTGAGGCAAATTTATTTGATGCAAATGAATATGAGCCAGTTGCCTATTATAACCAATTTGGATACTTAGAAATTGCAATAAGAAATCATAATATCAGTAAGCTGTTCAATTTAAATGAAGGTGGTATTATTAAAATAAATTATCAATAGAAAATGATTATTCGAATTGTAAAACTTTCATTTAAGCCGGAATACATTAATGATTTTATTCAAATTTTTAAAGATTCAGAATCACTCATTAAAAATTTTGAAGGCTGCCAACATGTTGAATTACTAAATGAAATCAATCAAAAAAATATTTTTTTTACTTACAGTTATTGGCGCTCCGAGGATGATTTAAACCAATATCGAAAATCAGATTTATTCAATAGGGTATGGGCTAAAACAAAAGTTTTATTTAACGATAAACCTGAAGCTTGGAGTGTTGAAAGGTTTGGGGATATGTAAAATTACCTTTTCAAATACCCAATCACCAACCTTACATCGTTATACGAAACATCATCACCAAGTTGAAGTTTAATATCTGTAACAGTTTGATTCATATTTTGCTTAACTATGTTTTCAATTTGATTGAATTTTTCATGGCTTAATAATTTGAAAATATCTAACTCACCACTATTCACAAATTGAGCAAGATGTGTTTCAATTGTACCCGATGATAACCCACGATAAGCGGCAATTTCATTAATTGTTTTGCCATCATTAAACATTTGTAAACTCATTTTTTGTGATGAACCTTTTTCTGCTTTTTTTGAAATTTCTTTCAAGTCCAACTTCTTCATTGCGCTACTAAAAGATTCGCCCTTATAAAAAACAATATCGCCGAAAGATAATTTTTCAATCAATTGCAGTTGATGATAAAATACTAATTCAAACTCAATGCATTCTTTTGTAAAAGCTTTTACTTTTTGTTTTCCTTTTAGTGTTGCAATATAGTTTCTTAAAGGCTTTAATAAATCATCATGTAATGCTGAACAGAAGTAAGGTACAGCCCTTGATACCAAATCATTTAATTCGTTTTCTTTTTCAGGCAAATAAATATTATCCAATACAAATTGTAATCGAGGGATAAATTTATCAATCACTTGTTGTTGTTCTCTAGCTTTTTCAATCATAGTTTTTGCTATCAATTGTACATCATCCTTATCAGGAATTTGCCTTAATTCGGTAGCATCTAAAAAATCCTCAGCCGTACTTACAATTTTTGTCCAGTTAAATGCTTTTACTAATAAAATTTTTGAGTACTCTTTTTTTTCAGATTCAAGATTATTGATTAATTCTTCTATCGTATTTTCACGATTAGAAAATTCAATTATCCGTTCATCAGTTTTTACTGAAGCTGCTGTAATTTTTGATAACAACATTATTCCCTTTAATGTTGTACAACGACTCAATGCCACATACACTTGCCCAGGAGCAAAGGCTTCACCTGCATCAATAATAGCTTTTTCAAAAGTAAGCCCCTGACTTTTATGAATAGTAATTGCCCAAGCCAATCGAATTGGATAGTGAGCAAAACTTCCTATCTCTTCTTCATTTATTTTATTGGTTTCTTTATCTAAATTATATTTTACATTTCGCCACACTTCACGTTCTACAATCATTTCAGTTTTTGAATCAAGAAATTTCACCGTAACTTCTTCTTCTTTAATCCGAGTAACAATCGCCAATTTCCCGTTAAAATAACGCTTTTCAAGGCTGCTATCATTTTTAATAAACATCACTTGTGAGCCAGTTTTCAAATGCAAAACTTCTTCAACCGGGTATGCATTTTCAGGAAAATCATCAGTAACAATTGCATTGAATTGATATTTTTTTCCTTCTAACTTTTGTAACTCAAGCTCATTTTTTTTGTCTGCCTTCCAATTGTGAGTGGTAAGTGTAATATAATTTTCAAAGCTATTTATATCATAAGGATTATACTGCTGATGCAATAAATCATAATCGTCTTTTTCAAGTTGATTGTTTCGCAACCTATTTAATACATCAATAAATTGTTGTTCGTTTTGTCTGTAAATCTTTTTTAATTCAATAAACAAAGGCTTATCTTCTTCCAATACTTTAGCACTGAAAAAAAAAGGAGTTTCATAAAATTGTTTTAAGAAATCCCATTCACGAACAATTGGTGGCAACTGATACATATCACCAATAAATAAAACTTGAACGCCGCCAAATGGCTTATCCCACTGCCTTCTAAAATGCCGCAGAATAGTATCTATACAATCTAACAAATCACTTCGGAGCATACTTACTTCATCAATTATAAGTAAATCTAATTCACGAAATAGTTCAATTTTATTTTTATTGAATTTTACGGTATTGAATAAAGTATTTCTATCCACAAAATCATTTACTTGAAAACCGCTTCTTGCTTCAGGCACAAACGGAATAAATGGTAGTTGAAAAAATGAATGCATTGTTACACCGCCAGCATTGATGGCTGCAACACCAGTAGGAGCAACTATTACAGCGTTCTTTCTAGTTTGTTGTTTAATATATTTTAAGAATGTGGTTTTTCCTGTTCCTGCTTTTCCTGTAAGAAAAATATTTTTTGATGTATTCAAAACATATTCAGCAGCCAACTTAAATTCTGTATTTATATCTGGGGTATCCGTCATAAATTTTGATTCTTGTTAAATAATTATTCAGTTCGTAAAGCGTTGATAGGATTAAGTTTTGAAGCTGTAAGAGCTGGATAAATTCCAGCTGCAATTCCTACTACAAAACAAATTACTAATCCTAAAACCATCCACATCCATGGTATAAAAAAACTACTTCCCATCATAGCTGAAACAGCATTTCCAATGGCCAATCCTACTATCACACCCAATATACCACCTATCTGACATACCAATACTGACTCCAACAAAAACTGTTGAAGTATGATTTTATTGGTTGCTCCAATAGCTTTACTAATTCCTATTTCACGGGTTCGTTCATTTACACTTACCAACATTATATTCATTAAACCTATGGCTGCGCCTATCAATGTAATGATTGCAATAAACACACAAGCCCATGTTACATATTTTAAATTATTGATTAATTCATGCGCCAAATCATCACTACGCATTACCTGAAAATCATTTTCAATACCTAACGGTGTTCTTCTTATAATTCTAAATTGATTTTCTGCTTCAGATACCGCAGGGTTTAATAATTGATATTTTGAAACTCCAATTGTTACTACGTAAGATGTTTTTGTAGGAATTGGCCAACTTCGTTTGCCATTCAATATTGGTAAAAATCCATTGTTATCGCTACTCACAAATCGGCTTACACCTTTGCTTGCAAGCACACCAACAACTCGATATTGAATATGACCAACGCTTATAATTTCATCAATTGCATTCTTGGGTTTTTTGAATAATCTAGTAGCAACATCTCTTCCTAACACAATTACTGATGCGCCTTCGTCTATTTCATTTTTGCTAAAATTTCTTCCGAATTGAATATCATATCCCGATACTTTAAAATAATTTTCATCAATCCCCATCAAGCCAATATTAGGATTTGTTTTTTTTGATTGAAATTCTAAAGTTGCTATCTGACTCAACCTTACTGATAATGTAACTTGTGACGGAAATTCAAATTGCGTTTTGAATTTAGTAGCTTCATCAAATGATATTGGCCTGAATTCTCTTGGCTTTCTGCCATTTCCGCCCATGTGAACTACCATTTCTTTATTTCGCAAACTAAAACTATTTGCACCCATATTAGTAAATGAATTACTAATACTACTTTCCATTCCGTCAATTGCAGTAAGAATGCCTACCAATGCTGTAATGCCTAACGCAATGATGATTACAGTAAGTGTGGCTCGTAATTTATTATTTACAATAAATTGAAATGCTAATTTTATTTGTTCAAAAAAATTCAAATCAATTATTTTTTCAGAGGCTTGTATTTACTTAATTCTAAAATTTTTTGTCCGTCAGTTTCAGCTAATAATTGCTGCATGGTTACTTTAGGATTTCTATTCATATACTCTTTAATAATTTGCCAACCCACCCAAGTGCCAATATTACCTGGCGCATCTGGTGGCATACCAGGCGTAACTGGTGAATCGCCAATGAAGTGGCTTACTTCCATCATATCAGTGGTGTATAATAAATTATTTTTAATGAAAAATTCCCAGATTTTAAATTCATTATAATTGCACCACATAGTTTGAATAGTGGTATATCCTATTTTTACTGAATCGGGTACTTCGGGTAAAACTTTATCTAAATAATACATTGTTTTTCCTGCATTAATCATTCTATCAATTAATTTTCTTCTTGTATTATTTTCTGTAATTATAGATTGCCCCCAAGCTTTCATGGATGATGTTACCAGATGATTTGGAGTACATTTTTTTATGACAAATCTCGGAAATCCTAATGCTGAATAATATGGATATTGTTCACCCAAAAACATATCCAATCCTATTCCTAATGTGCTATCGGTAGTAATTACTCCATATCCAAATTCACTAATAAAAGTAAAAACTGTTGGTACTTTGCTTTGTGGTAAATAATATTGATGATACTGAAACGCTTTTTGCAACTGCATTTGATAAGGACTGAAATCAGAATAATATTTTTGAACTGTATCTTGCAAACTTGAAATTGATTTGTTGTTACAAAACATTTTCAACTTCATACTTATCGAATCATTCAAATTTCCTATTTGTAAAATTTGCTGAACATACATTTTAAAAAATGCAGGATACCTTGTTTGCAATGATGAAAAATTATTTTGTTGGTTACATAAAAAAAGTTCTTTATCAAATCTATTTACCTTTAAATCAACCTTTATTGTTGCTACTTTTTCATCAATTTTTTTTTGAGGATTATTGCAATTGCAACCATAATTAACGATGGTTATAAAAAATGTGATTGCATAAAAAAGATATTTTAATTTCATTTTACTGTAATTGTTTTTCTAAAAAATACTTTTTAGTTTTTAAGATATTACGCAATGCAAAATCTTGAATCTTAATAAAATCATTATGATTGTTTATCCATGCAAAATAATTTTCTTCATCAAACCGCATTGGTCTTCCAAAATCATCAAATTGCTTTTTACTTCGTTTGCTTAAAGGGCCGTGAACTAATTCAATATTTTGCTTTACATTATTTTTGTCAATAATTTCAATCATTGCAAATGGTGAAAGCTTTTTGAATGTATCAGTTTCTGCAATATTTAAAGTGTAAGCAAGCGCATTCAAATTTTTAAAAGATGAAAATAACTCGAAGCATTTTTTTGTATCGGGTTTGCCTTCATCAGGCATCATTTTATATTCATTTAAGTTTAAAGGTGCAATGCTGAATGATTCATCTTTTCTTTCATCAAAATAAATTACAGATACATTTTTGATGTCATTTGGTTTTAGCTGAGTGATATTTTTTGTTCGCCAATCTAATTCGTTCACAATATACCTTACGCTTACTTCGCCTTCAAACCCTGGAATTTCAACTAAATAAGGTTGTTCGCTGCCATCCAATAAAAAATAATTTCCTTGATAATTTTTTGCAATAGCACCTACATAATATTTTTTTATGGGCTCTGCTTCATCTGAAAAAATTTCAACTTTAATTGCTGAAGCTGCCATTTCTTTAACCACATTATTATGCTCTTTTATTGAAACTGGTCTGTTTACTTTCAAATCATGAATGCCTTGCAAAAGCAATTGAATTGCATCTTTTCTAACTAAATATTTACTATTTACCTTCCATGAATTATCTTTTTGTTTTTCTAAAATGATAGTATGGTTTGCTTTATCTGCAATAAATATTTTTTTTATTGAAGCTGTATCTGATACTGCAAAATCAGTATCATCATTATTTTTATTCATCCATTTACAAGAGTTGAACAAAAACAATGTGGCACAAAAAAGCACTAACATTCTCACTTCTTTAAAATTCATTTTCAAGTTTATTTTATTCATTTCCGTATAAAGCTATATATTTTTTTCCATTGGCATCAATGCTGCCACGATGCATACCTTGTGAATTAAATACCAATGCAATATTTCCTTTTGTATCAACCGCTATCATTCCGCCTTCAGCACCAGCATTTTTTAGTTTTTCTAAAACCACTTTCTCAACTGCTTGTTGCAAACTAAAATTTTTATACTCCATCAAACATGATACATCATATGACGCAACCATTCTAATAAAATGTTCTCCATGCCCAGTGCAACTAATTGCACAAGTATTATTATTAGCATAATTACCTGCGCCAATCAAGGGGCTATCACCCACTCTTCCAAATTGTTTATTAATCATTCCACCAGTACTTGTTGCTGCCGCTAAATTCCCATTAACATCCAACGCTACTGCTCCAACAGTACCAAATTTTCTATCGGGTGTTTCATCACCAATATGATCAAGATGATAAAAATCAGTATGCCTAACTTTTAACCATTGGTCATATCTTAATTTTGTATAAAAATAATCATCTGATTCCATTGGCACTTTTACTTTCAAGGCAAAATCATTTGCTCCTTTTCCACTAAGCAATACATGCCCACTTTGCTCCATCACTAATCTTGCTAACAAAACAGGATTTTTTACATTTCTAACGCCTGTTATTGCACCTGCTTGAAGAGTTTTACCATCCATAATACTTGCATCTAACTCGTGAATTCCTTTTTTGGTATATACTGCTCCTTTACCTGCATTAAACAACGGATTATCTTCCAAGCATTTCACCGCAATTTCAACAGCATCTAATGCGCTACCTTTTAGTTTTAATACTGATTCCGCTTTTGTTAAAGCTTCATTTAACCCTTCTCTGAATAATGGGTCATCAAGCTCTGAAATAGTTTGACGAGTTACAATTCCAGCTCCGCCATGAATAGCAATTGAATACATGAGATTTTATTTTGAAAATGAACTGCGAATTTGAGCAATTTTATTTGGATTACTGCACATTTTAGAAAATGTTGGAATAAAAAATGCCCCAATTAGTGTCTAACTTTTTGGGGCATGTTCATTGCTGAAGCGGCTTTATATTTCTTTGAATTTAATTTTTTTCAATTCTCTTACTAACTAATTTTCTTTTGTTAGCATCAAATAAAGAAATGAAATAACAACCATTAGGTAAGGATGAAGTATTAACTGAAATAACATCTTCATTACTTGAATAAATATCTTGTTTAAAAACTTGAGCACCTATTAAGTTATATATTTCAACAGATTTTACATTTTCATTTCCATTTAATTGAATACTTAAATTTGTTTTACATGGCAATGGATAAAATTTTATATCTGAAGCTCTAAAGTCATTGTTAATTCCTGTTGTACAAGCACTAAGTGTTACCATCATATTTGAAGTAATATTAACAGTAGTATCACTAGCTTTTGCAATTTTAAGATTAATTGTTCCAGTTCCTGCTGCTCCGCTATGAACTAATGTCATAACAATATTTGCACTTGAATTAGCTGGTATGATAAATTGCTTTGTTAAGATCGCTGCTGGATAACAATTTGCATTATCACAAGTTGAAACTGACCATGCAGAAGGAAAACCAACTGAGAATGATTTAATCCAAATTAATGTATCAGGTGTACTAGACGAATTTACTACCGTAAAAGTTCCATCAACTGATCCTGAGCATGCTGTACCTGTATGTTGCATAGGTATAGTTTGAAAAGAAAAATTAGGCGTTTGTCCATTAACAACTGCAATGGTAAATAAAACAGCTAATAAAAAATTAAAAGTAAATTTCATAATGATTTTTTTTATAAAGGTATATATTTTTTTAAAATAAAAATGGGATAATAAAAAAATTATTATCCCATTTTAATAAAAAAGTTTTTGTGAATTACATTTTTGTGAATTTCTTAGTTGAAACTGCATTTGCAGTTTTAACAGTGATAATGTAATTACCAATATTTAATTTACTAATATCTATATTTTGCAAAGTGCTAACTGATTGTTCAGCAACAACCTGACCAATTGAATTAGTAATTGTAAATGATGCAGTTTCGTTATTGTTCAATCCTAATACACTGATATAATCAGTTGCAGGATTAGGGAATAAGTTAATAGTTAAGCTATTATCTTTATTGATATTTTCATAGCCTAATGGAACAATACGCTTTTGAACTCCATTTAAAATCATTCCTGAGTTATCATCTATTAACAAAGCCGCCATTTTCATTTTTGTAATGTTAGATGTTGATGGAACGGTATAGTTAAATGTATATGACTGAGTGCTGCCAGCAGTAATAGCTAATGGAAAAGCATTTGCAAAACCATTAAAAGTTCCTTGAATATCACGAGCCACATGATCATATTCCATATTAGCAGCTAATACTGGATTAGGATCAGTACCCCAAGTATGACCAGCACCATTTAAAGGAATGCTATTTGCACCATAATAGTTTACTTGATTGTATCCTGAAGAAGTTCCTGTAACATCATCTTCTGTAGGAACAAAAGCTAATCTAATATTTGCATTATTTAAATCTAATGCAAAATGAGCTGAAACAACACTTGTAACATTCATTCCTGTAAATGTATTTGTCATAGTTAAATCAGCAAAACCAAAATCAGATTTTAAAGCAGTATATTCATCAAATGCAGCTGATGGATCATCAACTACTTTTCTATCAATAACAATTGAAGGATAACCGCCAACCATAGCGCTAATTCCAGCATCATAAGTAGGCACTTGCATTGGATCTGAAGTGCTATTGTGAACAGCAATCACTACAACATCATTTTTCATTTTAGCGATTGAATCCATATAAACGGCTCCACGTGGGCACCATCCACACCATGTGCCTGTTCCTTCTTCAAAAGTCACATTATGAATAGGTAAAAATGAAACTCCGGTTACACCGGTAGTTAAAGTATCATTATCATTTAAATTATCTCCTGATAAAGTAACCCATCCAGTAATTGCAATATGACCATTTTGAGGAATGTTAACTGTAGGAGTAACTTGAAATGTGTGCGTACCAAACGGTGCAATATTCACCCCGGTTACATTCATAGTTTGAATACTTGAACCATCATCATATCCAAAAGTGAATCCGGTAACAGTTGCGCTACCATAATTAGTTACTGTAGCATTTAAACTTGCTGAGCCAGGTGCAACAAAAAATGAATTACCAGCACCGTCATGTGGTGTTAAATCCGACAAAAATAAATCATCAGTTGGTTGTAAACCAGGTGTGAATGTATAATATGTATTATCAGTTGGGTCATTAAATGCTGTAGCAATTGTAGCAGAAGCTAAAGAAGGAGAACCATTAACACTAATTGCAGTTGTTGAATTAATTTGAATACCTGCTGTTACAGCTACATTACCAGTTCCTTGATTGCCATCGTAGGTACGTTGGTCCACAATATAAATTTTATTAGATGTTTCTTCTAAAACTATTGCCCAATATGAAAATGAAGCTACCGCTAATGGTGTAGTACATGAATTGAATTGAATCCATAACTGACGATTCGGAGCAGCCCCAAACACTTTAGTAATTACATTATCATTAGCACCTGATGATTGAAAGCCTCCCCAAATAACTACTGATTTATCAGGGATAGATGCTGATGGCAATGCAGTATTGGTCATTCCTGGTGCAGCAACAACTGAAGCCACATCAAATGTTAATACTCCTGTTGAAGAAACCTTGTATTGGGTTTCAGCCATAGAATTAAATTGAAAAGTAAATGGAATAGTTTGATTAGCACTCCATGTAGGTGTAGTTACATTTGAGCCAATAATTGAAGTCCATCCTGTAATCGCAGCCAAAGGCTCTTCTGCATCAGTATTAATACTATTTGGATTAGTGCCAGCATTCACATTAGGCAATACCCAATATTGTGCATTAGCAAGAATACAACTAAATAATAAAGGCAAAATTAATAGTGTAATTTTTCTCATGATTTTAGTAAAATATTTTTTTGATTATTAAGGTTACGAAAATAGAATTAATTTTTAAAAAAAAAAAATATTTTATATTCTTCCAATTTAAAAAAAATCACACTCAATAATTCTTTTTATTTACCTTTAACTTGTTCAAATTATTAATTAACCAATATAAATCAATTATTATGTCGAAAATGATTACAGCTTATTGTATGAAAACCAAAGAAAAAAATGTTCCGATGCAAGATGCAGTTATTTCTAAAACAGCTCGTGGGGGTTATATGGCTCAAGGTCATGATGGTAAAGGAAACAAAATGACAACCATGATGGGTGAAGCTGCTGCTAATGAAGCCATTAAAAATGGTGTTGCAAAAAAACAAGGTTGGTAAAAGCACACTGTACTTTCTTAAAAAAGCGAAACAAAAAGTTTCGCTTTTTTTATTTTGTAATATCTTTACCTAAGTTTTAAAAAAGCTTTACATAATGATAAATAATTTAGGATTAAACAACTCATTAATTCAACAATATGTTGCAGAGTTAAGAAACATCACTGTTCAAAAAGATAGAATGCGTTTCAGAAAAAACTTAGAGCGTATTGGTGAAATAATGGCTTATGAAATAAGTAAAACTTTAGAATTCAAATTAATTGAAATTGAAACTCCGCTTACCAAAACAAATTGTTCGGTATTGGCTGAACAGCCAATTTTAGCTAATATATTAAGAGCAGCAGCACCTATGCATCAAGGTTTATTAAATTATTTTGATGGCGCTGACAATGCGTTTATTTCAGCCTACAGAAAACATAATGATGACGGGAGTTTTGAAATTGATTTACAATATACCGCTTGCCCATCATTACAAAATAAAATTTTAATTGTCTGCGACCCTATGTTAGCTACTGGTGCAAGCATGGTTGCTACACTTCAAAAACTCGAAGTAATTGGCACACCAAAACATATTCATATTGTATGTGCAATTGCAAGTAAAACCGGTATTGATTATGTAGCTAATCATTTAAAAAATATTACTATTTGGGCAGCAGCAATTGATCCTATTTTAAATGATAAAAAATATATAGTTCCTGGCTTAGGCGATGCAGGTGATTTGGCATTTGGTGAAAAACTGCAACACTAATTGCAAATTATTTTTTTTGCCAAAATTTCAATCCTGTTTGAACTTCTTCTACAATACTTAAGTATGAGCCAAATCGTAACGGATGAATAAGTTGATTCTCTAATGCATCTTTAACTGCGCAATTTGGTTCATCTAAATGTTTGCAATTATTAAATTTACAATTGGGTAAATGCCTACGTAAATCAGGAAAATACTGAGAAATTTCATCGAGTTCAATATCTGCAATTCCTAATTCTTTTACGCCTGGCGTATCAATCACAAATGTGTTTTGATTAATAATATGCATTTCAGCAAAAGTAGTAGTATGCTGACCTTTTTCATTTGAATCGGAAACAGATTGCGTTTTTAATTGTAGTTGAGGAGATAAAAAATTTATCGTAGCCGTTTTTCCAACTCCACTTTGTCCGCTTATTAATGAAGTTTTATTATCAAAAACTTTATGCAACACATCAGTATTTATATTTTTTTCGATGGAGATTAAATGAACCTGATAGCCAGCATCTTCATAAATACTTTTTGCTTCTTCAAATTTCAACATTGTATTATCATCATAAATATCACATTTATTAAAAATGATTTGCAATGGAATATGATACATCTCTGTAATCATCGAAAATCTATCTAAAAAACCCAGTGGCACACGTGGTTGATGCAAACTTGTAATCAATACTGCTTGATCAATATTTGATGCTAATATTTGTTTATGAGCTTTTCGATGTGGGTCAGTTCTACAGATATAATTTTTTCTATCTACTAATTTACTGATTATATAAGATTGCTGCCCGGGCTCAATTTCTATATTTACTTTATCTCCAACCGCAATCGGATTTGAAATCTTTTTATCTTCTAACCTAAATTTTCCTTTTATTCTGCACTGCACAATGCTATAATCACTGCACAATGCTAAATACCAACTTCCTGTAGATTTTATAACTGTAGCTATCAATCGAATTTAATTTGATGTAAAGCTAAAAAAAAAGCAACCATTTCTGATTGCTCTTTTGTTCTATTATTTTTTAATGATTTTATTTTCCTAATGCTTTAGCCATTGTTTTTCCAATGTCAGCAGGACTATCTACTACCGTTATTCCGCATTCTCTCATAATTTTCATTTTAGCAGCAGCAGTATCATCAGCACCACCAATGATAGCACCAGCATGCCCCATACGACGACCCGGAGGAGCTGTTTGACCTGCAATAAATCCAACTACAGGTTTAGTTCCATTGGCTTTAATCCAACGTGCAGCTTCTGCTTCCATTCCTCCACCAATTTCACCAATCATTACAATACCTTTAGTTTCAGGGTCATTCATCAATAATTCAACTGCTTCTTTTGTAGTAGTTCCAATAATTGGGTCGCCGCCAATACCGATAGCAGTAGTAACTCCTAAACCTGCTTTAGCAACTTGGTCAGCAGCTTCATAAGTTAATGTTCCTGATTTAGAAACAATACCAATACTTCCTTTTTTGAAGATAAAACCTGGCATAATACCAACTTTAGCTTCGTCTGTTGTAATAACTCCTGGGCAATTTGGTCCTATTAATCTTGCATTTTTTCCAACCAAATAATTTTTTGCTTTTACCATATCCTGAACAGGAATACCTTCAGTGATACAAACTATCAGTTCAATGCCAGCATCAGCAGCTTCCATAATACCATCAGCAGCAAATGCTGGTGGAACGAAAATAATTGAAACATTAGCACCTGAACCTTTCACAGCATCGGCTACGGTATTAAACACTGGTCTATCTAAATGTGTTGTACCACCTTTCCCTGGCGTAACACCACCAACTACATTGGTACCGTAAGCAATCATTTGTTCAGCATGAAAACTACCTTCTTTGCCGGTAAATCCTTGAACAATAATTTTTGAATTTTTATTTACTAAAACTGACATGTAAGTTTTATGATTTTAATTTTTAAAAAATAATTCGGATGGCAAAGTTATACAAAATGATGAGGCTTGCAAGTTGCAATTTCGTTTTTTATAAATTAAATAAATCATGCCATATTGCTTGATAAAAATAAAGTACCACTGCCATAAGAATTGAGAAGATTAGCATTGTTGCTAAGGGCATTAATATTCGATAGTTTTCTGAGATAATTTTAAAATCACCTCCTAAACTTCCTAAACGTTTCATAAAATTTTTAAAAAGGATTACTACAAAACTAATTGAGCAAATTCCTAATCCCAAAAAAAGTATTTTCTGTATTTCCATGACAACACAATTTTCGAAAAAAAATCCCTGATATTTTTCAATACCAGGGATTAGATGTTAACATTCAAAAAAAACAAATTATCGAAAACTGAATTACCAGATTTTTGCTCTGTCTTCAGGTTTCAAATACATTTTATCACCTTCTTTAACACCAAATGCTTGGTAGAAAGCTTCAAAATTCATTAATGGTACATTCACACGAAACATAGCTGGTGAATGTGGATCAGTTTTAATAGCCATACGCATTAACTCTTCTCTTTTCTTTACTCTCCAAACTTGCGCAAAGCCTAAGAAGAAGCGTTGGTCGCCAGTGAAGCCATCAATTTTTTCAGTGCCTTGACCTTGTTTCGTCATTTTATAGGCATCGAAAGCAATAGCTAATCCACCAAAATCTGCAATATTTTCTCCCAATGTTAATTCGCCGTTAACATTGATTCCATCTAAAATTTTACAGCTGCCATATTGATTAACTAAACCATTAGTTTTAGCTGTGAATTTTTCAGCATCTTCTTTAGTCCACCAATCCATCATATTTCCTTTTGAATCGTACTGACGACCTTGGTCATCAAAACCGTGTGTGATTTCATGACCGATTACCATACCAATTCCACCATAGTTAATCGCATCATCCGCATTTTCATCAAAAAATGGCCATTGTAAAATACCAGCAGGGAAAACGATTTCATTATATGAAGGGTTGTAGTAAGCATTCACTGTTGGTGGAGTCATTCCCCATTCAGTTTTATCAACTGGCTTACCTAATTTATTTAGCATTTCATTCATTCCATGCTTTTGAATGGTTTTAACATTCGCAAAGTAATTATCACGAGTAATAGTAACATCATCATAGTTTTTCCATTTATCAGGATAACCAATTTTACGCATTATGGTGCTTAATTTTTCTAATGCTTTCGCTTTAGTTGCATCAGTCATCCAATCTAATTTTTGTAAACGAGATTTATAAGCAGTCATGATATTGCTTACTAATTCATTCATACGTTTTTTAGCATTTTCAGTAAAATACTTTTTAACGTACAATTGACCAGCTAATTCGCCTAAGCCACCATCAACAGCATTTGTCATTTGTTTCCAACGTGGTTGTTGAACTTTTTGACCATTTAATGTTTTACCATAAAATTCAAATTGTGCATCACGGAAAGCTTTTGTTAAATATGGAGCAGAACCGCTGATGTAATTGAATTTCATTTTTACTTTCCAAGCTTCAATGGATTGTGATTTCAATAACTTACCTAAAGCTTTGTAGTAATCAGGTTGAGCAATATTGATAGAATCGATTTTGATTCCCATATTTTCAAAAATATGACTCCAATTAATTTCACTTGAAACTTTGCCTAAGTCAGCCATTTTGAATTTGTTGTAATTCTTTTGAGGATCACGTAATTCAACAGCGCTGCGATGTGATTTTGCTATTTCAGTTTCTAATTTCAAAACTATTTCAGCATTTTTTTCAGCAGTAGCTTTGTCATCACCAGTTAATTCAAATAAAGTAGCTGCATATTTTTTGAAAGCATCACGAACCATTTTAGTACGTTCATCATTTTCAAAATAGTAACTTTTTTCAGGTAATGAGGTTTCCGCTTGCCCCATTGAAGCAATGTTCATTGAGCTATTTTTATCATCAGCACTTACCCATAAACTGAATAATTCACCTTCGCCATTTTTATAATCTTGTGTAGCATAGTTTACTAAATCATCTGGATTTTTGATGGCATCAATTTTCTTTAATTGTTCGGCAATTGGTGTTGCACCTGCTTTTTCAATTGCCAAAGTATCCATTCCGCTTGCATAAGCATCGCCTACTTTTTGTTCTAAGCTACCTTTTTGCAAATCCGTTTTTTTCGATAACTCTTCGATTATACTATGTAAATTGGTGATGTTATCTTGATTTAATTTAATGAAACTTCCCCAACCTTTTTGGTCATCAGGAATTTTAGTTTCTTTTAACCAGCCGCCATTTGCAAAACTGAAGAAATCATCAGTTGCTTTAACAGTTGAATCCATTCCTTTTAAATCGAAAAATTCTGTACGGTCAGTTTTCTTTTCAGAAGTTGAACCACCGCCACATGAAGCAGCTAAAATAGTTGCTGACATAATAATTGGAAAAAGTTTTTTAGTCATTTATTGAAAAAATTTTGAAGTGTGAAAGTACAATAACTTTATGAATAATAATTTGCAAAAATGCATCGGATAAACCACAATTCTCTAACACTTTTTGGGGGAAGGTTAAACTTCATAACTTTCACCTTCTAAAGAAAGTATAGTATTCGGAAATATTTCTTGAGCTTGAGTTAGCATTTCATCTAAGTGTTGTTCTTTGTATTTGGCTGAAAAATGTCCTATCATCAATTTTTTAACTTCAGCTAAAGCAGCTATTTTGGCTGCTTGTATTGTAGTACAATGATATGTTTCAGCGGCTCTAACTTCGTCCTCTTTTTTGAAAGTAGCTTCATGATAAAGCAAATCAATGCCTTTTAATTTTTCAGCTAATTCAGGCAAATATTTGGTATCACTAATATAAGCATACGATTTTGACGGAAGAGCATTTTGCGTTAATAATTGATTATCGATAATAGTTCCATTTTCGTCTATATAATCAAATCCTTTTTTTAAAGAAAGTAAAGCGGAGATTGGAATTTTGTATCTATCAATCTTTTCTTTACTAATTTTTCTATCCTTTGGGTTTTCTTTAAAAATAAAACCAACACATTGAATTCGATGTTGCAATTGAACTACACTAATCGTTACATCTTTTTGTTGAAGAATAACAGAATCATCATTAGGTAAAAAATTATACAGCAACTCAAAATTTAAAATGGCTCCGCTATGCTTTAATTGCACATCAATAATTTCTTTCAATCCTTCATGACAATGAATAGTTAAAGGTTGTACCCTATGTAGTAAACTGTAGGTATTTAATAATGCTATTAATCCAAAGAAATGATCGCCATGTAAATGCGAAATAAAAATATGATCAATTCTATTACGCTTAATTTCAAAAGCTGATAGTTGCATTTGCGTTCCTTCACCACAATCAATCATATACAATTCATTGTTCACTTGCACAATTTGTGAAGTTGGATGCCTGCCATTAGAAGGTACGGCTGAATTATTACCTAATATAGTAACTATAAACATTTGTATCAATATTGATATGTTATGCTCAAAATAAATAGATAAAATATCTTTTTTGATACATTACATTAATTTATTAAATTGTTGTTGAATTATTTTTTGTTGCTCAATTTCAATACCTGATTCTTTAGCAAATTTTTTCCATTTCCCAGTTGCCGTTTTTATCTCATCAATGATTTGTTCTCCATTTTTAATTGAACACTGTTTTGCAACTTGCAGTACATCATTTTTAGTAATTTCATTTACCTTATTATTAACGCTCATTTGGTGAGCCTTCAACCAAAAATTTTTTGGATTAAATGCAAAAGTAATATCATAGGCAGGTGACAAACTCCACTCCCCTTTTTTATTCATAATGAATGAAACATTTTTGGTATGATCATCTTGATTTCGTGCCATTATATTAAAAACCATTCGCCTAAACAATTGTTGCACATCCCAATGAGACAACTTCAGTTGTCGCATAATTTGAAATGCCTGTTCATAAGAATATTGCTGCGGTTGATTGTAATCAAAATGCGCCATTCCACAAAGTGTTTGCATGTGCAGTTTTTCATTTCCACTTCTATCAAATCTTTTGGTCATGAAATGTGCCCTATTATTTTCCGTCAACAATCTTGATTCACTCATTTCAATTCCTGCCTCCTTTGCCATCAAATAATAAGCGTATTCAATTCGGCCGTAACCTTTTGGTGTACTTAATTGTTTATCACTAACTCCATCAAACTTTAACAACCAATAATTAAAATTTTGCAAATCGCTAATTTGCCCTGACTTTACTTCTCCTGTTTTTTCATTAAAGGCAATAACTGCTTTGGCTCTTGCCCCACCGGCCGAACTACCTACCTGAAGGATAGTTGTTAACCCTTTGGCAGTACTATTCTTTAAATTTACTGATAAGCTTTTGCGTTCTGTTAAAATATTTTTGGCCAATGCAACCAATTGTTTAACTTGTATTGTTTCTGAAGGTTGTATTCCTTGCTCAACTAAGGGCTCAAATTCCAATGCCCCCATCCCTCTATTCCCCATATAACAAAGCCTGTTAACTGAGTTAAAATCCTGAATAGATTTACCTTGATTAGCCAACCAAACATCAATCATTTTATTTCCAAATTTATCAGGCAAGCTATCGGCTAATAAACCAGGCAATCCTTTAAATGTTTCAAAATTTAATGTGGGGAAAGTGTAAATAGATTTGCCGCTTAACATAGGCATCATGATTGGAGAAAGCTCCAATCCTGATTTTAAAAAAGTATTTTGATACTCAAATACAGCGCAATTTTTTTTGTTGTCCCAAAAAACTACACCTACTAACTGGTTCCAGATTTTTACTTGAGCTAACATTATTTATTTTTTCTTTGTTTAGGTGAAGCTTTCTGGCGATAATATTTCTGTTGCGCTTCCATTAGTAAAATGGGGCTAATTTCTGGTTGTTTATCAAATGAGTTGATTAGCTCTAATTCATCTAATGCTCTTAGTAGTTGTATTAATGTAATTAAATTAATGGCCTTTCCAGCTTCTAATCTTGCAATAGTAATTCTGCTAATACCAGATTTTTTCGACAATTGCTCTTGTGAAATATTTTTAGCCAATCTCATTTGCTTGATGTTTTCGCAAATAGTTTTCACAATGGCTTTATCAGTCATTGCATACCAATTTTTATTGTATCCTATTTGATTCATTATGTTCATTTTTTGCTATTATTGAATCATTAATGATACAAAGATAAGCATATTTTCAAGTACAAAAAAATTATTTCGTTTCATAAAAAGCAATATTAATAGAATAATTATTTTTGAAACTGTTGCAAATCACATCTCATACTAACTTTATTATCGGCCAATAAAGCTCCATCGCCCATATACATATTTCCATCAACTATTTGTGCAGGAATTTGAAATGCTAAATCATTCAAATTAACATTCGAAAATGACCATCCTTAATTTGGAAAAAGAATTGCTTCGTGAAAAAAAATAAAGAAGGTGGGCAGCGAATTTTTAAAAAAAGTATTCAGATGAAGCCAGTTGAAAATCTTATTTCAAAGAATTAAAAGAACGTAAAGGCTTGAAGTGCAAGCAGTGCGAAGGTACGGCAATGAATTAGATTGAAAGTGAAAGCTGTTGGTAATCCCGAATAAATCGGGACGTTTCACTCATTTGTACTATTTTCAAACTGTATCGGCATTACCACTTCACAACTCCAAAATAGTCCAAACTATTTTGTTGTTGGAATTGGTATTATTACAAATTCAACCGAAGAAATCCCGGTGCAAATCATTTGGAAAAGCTCATTGAATGTAGCACTGAAGCGGCTTACTCTAAATCATTTCCAAACTAAGGATGATTATTGATTTTAGTTTATATAAACAAAGGAGGTAAAAATTTCAAGCAAAATAAAAATGGGACTGAAAAGATTTTCACTCTTCAATCCCATCGTGTGACTCCGAAGGGATTCGAACCCCTATCATCAGAGCCGAAATCTGATATTCTAATCCATTGAACTACGGAGCCAGTTTCAATAGCGCTGCAAATGTACAAATCAATTTTATTGTGTTGTAATTATTTGTGGTTTAAACTTAAAAATTGCAACCAGTTTTTTTAAGGTTTTAACACTCAGCCAAGCCAATCGGCACATTGGTAGCTAAGCCGCCATCAGCGGTTTCTTTATACTTGCTGTTCATGTCCAAAGCCGTTTCCCACATGGTTTTGATAACTTCATCTAAAGACACTTTCATTTTTGTTGAATCATTTTGCAAAGCTAATTGCGAAGCCACAATCGCTTTTGCGGCACCCATTGTGTTGCGTTCAATACAAGGAATTTGCACTAATCCACCAATAGGGTCGCAGGTCATACCTAAGTGATGTTCCATTGCAATTTCAGCAGCTTGCAAACTTTGTTGTGGTGTGCCTCCCATGCAAGCAGTGAGCGCACCAGCCGCCATTGCACTACTTACGCCTATTTCTGCCTGGCAACCACCCATTGCTGCCGATATGGTAGCACCTTTTTTAAACAAACTTCCTATTTCAGAAGCAGTACAAACAAATTTGATAATGTCATTTTCGTTTTCGCCACCTGCCAATAAATGATAGTACATCAACACCGCAGGAACTACGCCAGCTGCTCCATTGGTGGGTGCTGTAACCACTCTGCCAAAAGATGCATTTTCTTCATTTACAGCCAATGCAAAACAGCTTACCCAATTCAAAGTATCATTAAAATTTTTCGAAACAGATTTCACAGCATGTAACCAACTATTCAAATCATGGTATGGAATATCTTTCAATAATTTTTTATTCATATCGGCTGCACGGCGCACCACATCTAAGCCTCCAGGCAATATTCCCTGCGTATTACAACCACGATAAATACATTCAACCATGGTTTGCCAAATTGTTAAAATACCTTTTTTTGTTTCTTCATCACTTCGCCAACTCAATTCATTTTGCAAAACAATTTCTGCTATCGTTGATTTATTGCCAACACAATACTTCAACAATTCATCTGCTGTATTTATCGGAAATTTTAATTTTACTTCTTCTTTCGAATTAGATTTTTGTGCTCCTTCTTTTTCTACAAAACCACCACCAATGCTGTAATAGGTTTCTTTAATAAGTGAACCATTTTGCAATACAGCTTCTAAAGTCATAGCATTAGGATGCCCTGGTAATGATTCATTTTTATGGAAAATCATTTCTGTATCGTAATCAAAATCAATTTCATGATGATTAGCTAATAATAATTTTTTAGTAGATTTTATTTTATCAATTTTGAAATTAATCTGTGAAGTATCTGTAACTACAGGGTCTTCGCCTAATAAGCCCATTAAAATGGCTACATCAGTGCCATGTCCTTTGCCTGTTTTTGCCAATGAACCATATAAATGAACAATTATTTTTTTTACATCCTGTAATTGATTATCATTTTTTAGTTGTAATAAAAATTGTTCGGTAGCTCTCCAAGGTCCTAATGTATGCGAACTTGAAGGCCCTACACCAATTTTTAACATATCAAATACACTAATTGCTTCGTGGCTCATAATTCATATTTTATTCCGTGAAATTAATTACTAATTGCAAACTTAGGTACATTCATTTTTATAATTTTTCTGACATAAAAAAAGTCTGACACTACAATTTAGGTCAGACTTTTTTTGATAATGATTAAATCACTGAAATTAAATTTCCTACAACAAGAAACTAATAACTACTAACATTCTAATTAATCTCTTCTTCTGTTGCCCATAAAAATCATGATGTAATGAAATAAAGTAGCAAGTGATGTAATTGCTGCCATCACATAAGTCATAGCAGCTGCATCTAATGCCGATTTGGCTTTGGAGTGTTCTAATTGTGGTAAAACATTTTTTTCATCTAACCAAGCTAAGGCACGTTTGCTGGCATCAAACTCAACAGGTAATGTAACCAATGAAAAAATAGTTGTAGCTGCAAACAACACAATACCAATTAATAATAAAGATGGAAAAACCTGAATTAATAAAACGCCTGCTAATAAAATCCAATGCAAAATATTGCTTGAAAATTGAACAATAGGAACTAAGCGGCTTCGTAACATGAGCATGCTATACGCTTGTGCATGCTGCACAGCATGACCGCATTCATGTGCTGCCACAGCAGCTGCACTTACATTTCTGCCATTATATACATCTTCTGAAAGATTTACAGTTTTATCTATTGGGTTGTAATGGTCGGTAAGCATACCTTCTACTGATTGAACTTTAACATCATAAATACCATTATCACGTAACATTTTTTGAGCTATCTCAGCACCCGACATGCCATTGGGTGTAGGTATTTGGCTGAATTCACGAAAACGAGATTGCAGCCTTGATTGAATACCAAAACTGATTAAAGTTAAAACGCCCAACAATAAATAAAATCCCATATTGCCGCCGCCCATCATCATGGGCATAAAAAGTAAAAGCATAAAATAATTTGTTTTGTAGTTTGATTTTTCAAATTGTATTCCAACAAAAACTGAATGACAAAATTGCTGAAAAACTAATTTGATAGTTGTAAATCTTATTAGTAAACTTGCTAAATATTTTAACATACAAAATAATTACTATGATATAAGAAATCATCCTAATGCTTATTAAAGCATAAGGAACAAACATCAACATAAAGGCGTCGCTTTCTTTTCTTTTGTCAGAAACCTTCGAAATTTCTATTAACCAGAGAGGAAACAGTTTAAGTAGATGCACCCGTTCGGGGTGTATCGGTTTGCTGTTTTTATTTCTGGTAGGTTTTTCGAAGGACCTCTGACAGATAGAAACATAAATGCAAATTGGGTACGCCCTTTTTAGTTGCTAAAAACTCCCGATACAATTATTAAGATTTTCAAAAAAATTAAATTAAAAATTTATCATAAAAAAACATAGATTAACAAATAGCACTAAACTCCATTTTTTTATTTTTCTATTTCTTTTATGTCTTATATTTAATAATGTAAAGGCACAACCAATTTGTAAAGGTACGCCCTTGAACGGGTATGGTCAAATTATAATTGATCCAACATCTTTTGGAATAGGAAATTATAGCGCTTCTAATTTAGTTAAAGCATATTCTGGAGCCTTTACAGCAGGAAATATTTTTGACGGTTCTTTAAATCATGCAACATTGGTAATCAATGGGAGTTTT
>JBDKJJ010000339.1:0-3004 GCA_039796635.1 Bacteroidota bacterium | reverse complement strand
CCATGCAACACCAATAAAGGCTTTGTGAGTTGTTGAACAAAAGTAGGAATGTGCAACTGGTTTAAATTATTTTCATAATTTTCCCAATATTGATAATACATAGGCAAGCGTTGTTTTGTTCTTGAATTTTCAATCCACAAAACTTTATCTTGTTTTATTTTTAATAAAGTTTCTTCATCCCAGTATTTCAAAAATTCATGCACAGGAGCCCAACCAATTATTTTTTTAATAGCATGATGTTGTGCGCCAGCAAGTATGGCTGTTCCTCCACCACGACTATGCCCAATGATTGAAATGTTTGTTTTATCAATTTTAAATTCTTTAAACTGATACTGCAACATAAAATCAATGACTGATTTTGTTTCATTTAATTCAAATAAAAAATTGTTGTTGCCAAAATCTTCAACAGCTATAAAATCAGTAGGATGTGATAGTGTTGTTCCATTATGCGAAAAATTGAATTTCACAAATACAAAACCATTTTGGGCAAACCATTCAGCAATTAAATTGAATGTACCCCAATCTTTAAAGCCTTTAAAGCCATGACAGAAAACTATTACAGGTTTTTGAACTAAAAGATTTTCGTTTGAAAAAGTAATATCAAGTAATATCGGTTTACCCTTACTTCCTTGTAATACAATTTCTTTATGGCTAATCATTTTATTTTTGATTATCTCTCCATTCATACACCCATGAAGATTGAATCATTTCTAAATGACCTTCATTGCTTTCTTCACGTTTGCCTACAAATTGAGGTATTTCCAAAACCCATTCTAACAATTCTGTAAAGCGGATTCTGTAAATTTTGCTTTCCGTAAAATCATCGCCAAATCTTTCGTATAATTTAAGGGCAATATCTTCGTAATCTCTCCAGTGAATATCAGGTTCAATCATTTTGTTTATTAATTTATGCGGTAAAAATAATCGGAAGAAGTTATCGTTTCAAAAAATAATATGTTTAAATTTACGAATAAAATTTTCAATCATGAAACTAAAACTAATCTTAATTGCAGCTGTATTTTCAGCAACGTGTTTTGTAGTTGTTACATCGTGCAAAAAAAATGTAATGCAATCAAATGATGTGTTAAGCTCAGAGCCATCGCTGCCATCTACAACTTATGATTATCAATCAAAAACTGGTGTAAATAACGATGTAGCAACATTAGGCAGAGTTTTGTTTTATGATAAAAAACTATCGGTGAATAATTCTACTTCATGTGGTAGTTGTCATAAACAAAGTTTAGCCTTTTCAGATAATACAGCCTTCAGCAAAGGATTTGATGGAAGACTTACCAGACGCAACACTTTACCAATTGAAAATATTACAGCATTCGCAACTTTTTCAAATGGCATACCGAGTATTACGGGGCAGTTTAATGTTAATTTATTTTGGGATGGTAGAGCCAACAATTTGGCTACCATGACGTTGATGCCTGTTGCTAATCATATTGAAATGCACATGGATGATTTTGCGCAATTATGTAATAAATTAGATGCTACAACTTATTATCCTGATTTATTTGATAAAGCATTTGGAAGCAAAACAGCAACTAAAGAAAATATTGCTTTTGCCTTAGAAGCCTTTATACAAACTTTACAAAGCCGTAATAGTAAATTTGATAATTCAATTCCGAAGTTTACTAATTCACAAACCCAACCCACATTAATACCTTTAAATGCATTAGAGCAACAAGGGTTTACCGCTTTTACATCTACCTATAATTGCAATCAATGTCATCAAATTTCACCAAATGGCTATTCAGGCACAAATGAAGGATTTGCAAATATTGGGTTGGATGTTAGCTACAATGATAATGGCGTTGGTGAATTGACAAAAAATGAAGTAGATAATGGTAAATTTAAAATTCCGAACTTACGCAATGTAGCACTGACTGCACCTTACATGCATGATGGTAGATTTAATACATTGGATGAAGTGCTTGAGCACTATAGTCATAATATTCAACGCAACCCTAATGTATCATTATCTTTAAGAGATTTTACAACGTTGAGTAGAATGTTCATTAGTGGTGATACAACAGGAGCTTATTTGGTTCCTATTCAACAAAAAAATATTTCAAATTCAGATAAAAAAGCCATAATTGCTTTTTTAAATACACTTACTGATTATGATTTTATTTCAAACCCAATGTATTCAAATCCATTTATAAAAAAATAAATTTAAACCATCATGATTAAAAAACTTTTGATTCTAATTTGTGTGATTCCTACTTTTGCTTTTGCTAAAAAAATGCCGCCTTTTCAAATCAATGATATTCCAGAGGCACAACCAAAATTCAGGCATTATGTAGGAGTACAATCTAATTTATTGATTAGGCAAGTTTTAAATTTAAGTGGTAATACAGCTACTACTAATAACCCTTATTTATTTACTTATGCCATCAATAACCGCAAAGGTTGGGGCTTATCAGCTGGCTTAGGCTTGATTACATCTAACACTTCAACATCAGATTTAACTGGAAGTTTTGACAAAAGAACTACTCAAAATTTCAATTTAAGATTAGGCGTTGAGAAGCGATTTGTACTACATCAAAAATGGAATGCACTTGTAGGGGTTGATGGATTAATAAATAAAAACAAAAGCACTTCAGATGTAAAAACAGTTCAAATATTTGGGGTTACAAATACCTCAACCAATACCACTAAAAATGAAAATAATGGAATTGGCGGTGCTATAAGAGCTGCATTGAGTTATTCAATAACTCCTAGAATACAACTTGGAACTGAAACAAGTTTAGCTTTTACATCAGGTAATGAAAAATTTTCAGGTTCAACTTTTTCAGATGACGGATTTGGTAATATTAATTCAACTTCAACATCAAACACTTCAAAAGTTAGCGGATTTAATATGAATGTGCCAACTGCATTTTTTGTAATTCTGAAATTTTAATACCATCATTTATACTGCTTTAAAAAGGCTTAAAACATTGATGTTTTAAGCCTTTTTTAGTTTCTCTATAAACAAATTCATGCCTTGTTTTTT
>JBDKJJ010000338.1:0-5132 GCA_039796635.1 Bacteroidota bacterium | reverse complement strand
CATTTCGTAATAAAGTTTTGATGGCAATTTGCTCAATTACTGTTTTGATTTTAATATCAACTGCAATCATGTTTTCAATATTTTATGCTGAGCAGTACAATGATTTATTAAAAATTAATCTTTCAAATAAAATTAATAATGTACAAAAAGATTTAATGTTGAGCCTTGAAAATTCAGTTAATACAAGGCTTTTTCATTCATTAGATGAAAATTCAATAGATGATTTGGTTCATCATTTATCTGAAGTTCATGATGTGGATATTAATTTGTTTGATGCTAATGGAGGATTAGTTGCATCATCTCAATCATTAATTTACGAAAATGGAATTTTAAACCCCAAAATTAATTTTGAAGTTTTTGATTTGATTACTAACCAAAAAAACTCATTGGTTTTTAACGATGAAAAAATTGGTAAGCTAAATTTCAAATCAGCTTATTTACCTATCACTAATGAAAAAAATGAGCTGAAATACATTTTATCAGTACCTTATTTTTTCAGAGAAAAGGAGTTAACAGATAACTTTAATAACTTAATCATTACGCTTGTAAATGTCTATTTACTTTTGATATTAGTTGCTGTGATTACTGCTATTTTCATAAGTAATAATCTTACAAAATCATTCAAAATTATTCGTGAAAAATTATCTGAATTAAAGCTTGGTAAACGAAATGAACCAATAGTTTGGTTAGCAAATGATGAAATAGGTAGTTTAGTGGCTGAGTATAATAAAATGATTGCTGAACTTGAAAATAGCACTTCAAAATTGGCTCAAACCGAACGTGAATCGGCTTGGAGAGAAATGGCAAGGCAAGTTGCTCATGAAATAAAAAATCCTTTAACGCCTATGAAATTGAGTATTCAGTTATTAGAAAGAGCGATAAAAGATAAACGGGACGATGTAAATGAAATGACCATTAAAGTTTCAAAAACATTAATTGAACAAATTGATAATTTAACTCAAATAGCAACTCAGTTTTCACAATTTGCTAAAATAAGCTCAGCTGATTTTGAAGTTTTTGACGTGAATGAAATACTTAAAAATGTTGTTGAATTATTTAGCAATCAAAATGAAATGGTTAATATTAAATTGGTAACTGATGCGGATGAAGCATTGATTAATGCTGATAAAAATCAATGTTTAAGTGTTTTTAATAATTTGGTTTTAAATGCAATTCAATCAATTCCTGAAGGTAATAATGGTGAAATTTTTGTTCATCAATTTGTTGAAAACAATCAATTTGTTATTACAGTGAATGACAATGGTTGTGGAATTGAGCAAGATAAATTGGAAAGAATATTTGAACCTAATTTTACCTCAAAATCATCGGGAACCGGGCTTGGATTAGCAATTGCAAAAACAATTATTGAAAATGCAAATGGTAAAATATTTGTAAAAAGTAAAGTAGGTGAGGGGTCAGAATTTAAGCTATCTTTTCCAATGAATTAATCCTCTTTTATCGGAATTACATCGCCAATAATTAATAGTTTACTTTCATTTGGAATTGTATTAGCAATAACTGAAATCGTTTTTTGAAAATCGCCTGGTTTTCCAGTGCTATTAAATGTTATTTTTATTTGTCCGTCAGCATTTGGGGCTACAGGCTCTTTGCTAAATTCAGAAGCCGTGCAACCGCATGTAGTTTGAGTTGTTCTAATTATTAATGGTGATTTACCAGTGTTTTTAAATTTGAAAATATGTTGCACAACTTCACCTTCCATTATTTTATCGCCAAAATCAAATTCTGTTTCATAAAAGTGAATTTTAGGCAAAAGGCTTGTATCTCCTGAATATTTTCCTCCTTCTTCAATTGGATTGTTTACCAATTCAGATGCATTCAATAAACCATTTGATTGATTTTTTTTTATATTACATGAGGTGAAATAAATATTCAAAATTGTAATTGATAACAAAATTGAAATGCTTGAATAATAATATCGTTTTGAAGTTTTCATAACACAAAAATAAATTAGAATGAGCAATTAAATATGGTAAATTTTTTATCTAACGAAATTTCAGGAATTTCATTTTTGAAAATTCCAAACACAGATGAGCCGCTGCCACTCATTGATGCATAAACAGCTCCATTATTATATAATTCATTTTTTAGTGTTTTAATTTCAGGATGATTTTCAAAAACAGGTTTTTCAAAATCATTTACTAAATCATGTTTCCAAGTTTCAATAGGTTGATACAATATTTCTTTGATTGATTTTTTGGGCATGGAAGGATTAATTTTACTATAAGCCCAAGCCGTGTTTACATGAATTTTGGGATGAACAACACAAATTTTATAATTAGATAAATCCAAATCAAAAGGTTCTAAAACTTCACCTTTTTCAGATGCAAATGATGTTTTATTTTTTATGAAGAAGGCGCAATCACTTCCTAATGAAGATGCATTTTGTAACAATTCATCATCATTTATTTTTAATTCAAAATAATTGTTGATGCCTGAAATGAAAAATGCAGCATCAGCCGAACCACCTCCTAAACCAGCGCCCATCGGTATTACTTTGTGCAAATGGATTTTTAATAAAGGGATATTATATTTTAATTTAATTAAATTGTATGCCTTTAAAATTAAATTATCATTTGTGTTGCCTGGTATCGGTAAACCTGAAGTTGTAAATTCTAAATTATTTGATGGCACAAACTCTAATGCATCCTCAATTTTAATAGGTACAAAAACAGATTGTATGTTATGAAAACCATCAGCTCTTTTGCTGATAATATTCAAACCAAGGTTTACTTTAGCGTTCGGAAAAATTATCATTTTTGTGTTTCGTTACATCGCCAAATATAATATTCATCTCGGATTAGCAGCAGCAATTTCAGGAATTAGTTATTCCATTTTGTTTGGGATGCCTTATTGCCTGAAAATTACGGTGTGTATATTTATGCTTCAGTTTTTTTCAGTGGTAGCGGCATATAATTATTTCAGAAAAAGAGTTAAAATCACTTGGCAAATTCCTTTACTTATAGTTGCTATACAATCCTTTTTTTTTAGTTTAAATTTTCAGTTTTTACTTTTTGCAGTTGGTTTGATTTCATTTTTATATCAATTGCCTTTCAAAAGTAAAATCGGATTTAGATATTATCCTTATTTAAAACCATTTGTGATTGGTTTGTGTTGGGCTGTTGTTGTAATTACACCTACCATATTTTATCAATCATTTGATAATTCGGTTTTGTTTTTTTTGATACTGAAATTTTTAGAAATATCAGCACTATGCCTTGCTAATGATTTATTGCATATTCCAAAAGATAAAGTGAATGGTGTAAAAACTTTTCCGATTGCTTATGGAGTAGATGTGAGCAAAATTTCTGTTTTGATATTATCCTTTTTTCAGATTTTGTTTCCGTTGGTTTTGCTTTTGAAAGATGATTCAATAAATCGGGTTGATTTAAAAATGGGTTTATTTTTAATGAGCATGATTTTTTCGTACCTATTAATTATTGCATCAGTAATATTGATTCATTACAAAAAAAATAAAGGAGTTGAATACTTTTTAGATATTTTGATAGGATTAGAAGCCTTGTTTTTTCTAATATTGAATTATAAATTAATTGGATTTTAGTTCAGTTTCTGACGTTTTAAAAGATAAGGTAATAATATTTTCTGCACTCCTTCATGGCAATCAGCTTCAATTAAATCAATTTTAAATTGAGCACATTTTAGTTTTAAATCTTGTTTTAATTTTTTCATTTGAGCAACATAATGTTGCTTTATTTCCTGTGATTGCAATTTTATTTTTTCACCAGTTTCCAAATCAATAAATTCGTATGGTCGGTTTTCAAATTCAAAATTTAACTCTTGTTTTTTGTCAACTATATCAAATACTATTACTTCATGTTTGTTGTATTTTAAATGCTGAAGCGCTGAAAAAATTTCATCCAAACCTTTGCTGCTCATATTATCCATCATATCACTTAAAATAATAACCATACTTCGTTTATGAATACTTTCAGCAATTTCATGTAGTGATTTTGCTGTATTTGAAGTTTGATTTATTTGGGTATTGGTGATTAATTTTTGTAGCTCAATATTTATTAATTGATGTTGAATGCTACTGCTTTTTGCTTCGGAATGAAATTTCAATGAATCGCTAAATAAACTTAAACCCACAGCATCACGTTGTTTTTTCATCAACTTCTGAAAACTTGCTGCGGCAACAGCAGCAAATTTGATTTTACTATTGTCATCAGGTTTTCCATTGGTTTGAGGAAAGTACATACTACTGCTGCAATCAATTACAATTTGGCATCTTAGATTGGTTTCTTCTTCAAATTTTTTTGAAAATAATTTATCAGTTCTTCCATAAACTTTCCAATCAATATTTTTTATTGGATCGCCATTGTTAAATAATTTATGCTCTGCAAATTCAACACTAAAGCCATGAAACGGGCTTTTGTGTAAACCTATAATAAATCCTTCAACTACTTGATTGGCAAGTAATTCAATATTATCGCTTTGGATTGTTGATTCAATTTTCGTCATCCTATTTATAATTTGTTTTAAAGCCTAATTTTTCTAATTCAATCCAATAATTCGGAAATGATTTTTCAACTACAACTGGATCATCAATTTCAATTTGACCAAACTTTAAACATAATGGGGCAAGGCTCATAGCCATTCTATGATCTTTATAGGTATTAAAAAAAATTGAATTACTTTTAAATGGTTCGTCAGAGTTTTTTAATACATGAATCTCATTATTTCTAGTGAATTCTACATTGATTTTAAAAAGTTCATATTCCATTGCTTTTATTCTGTCAGTTTCTTTAAGGGCTAAGTGGTCAATTCCTTTAAAAAAGGTATGAATGCCTAAACCAGCACTCATGGCTGCAATTGGTTGAGTTAAATCAGGGGTAGAACGAAAATCAAATTCAAAAATTTCAGGCATTGAATTAATCTTAGCTGAATGATTTTTTTTAAGAATTAAAGAATCTTTTACAAAAGTGCTTTCAATGCCATATTGTTTACCAATATTAACTATATTAAAATCACCTTGAATACTTTTTGGAAAAATATTTTCAATAATTATTTCTGCTTCATCTGCCAATGCTGCAATTTCATAAAAGAAAGCAATGCTACTCCAATCTGGTTCTATCTCATAACTTTTAGTAATA
>JBDKJJ010000337.1:0-5292 GCA_039796635.1 Bacteroidota bacterium | reverse complement strand
AAATTTCAAATTATCCCAAGGGTTAGCATTCTCCACCATATACCAGCGAATAGCATCAGCACCATATTTAGGAATTGCTTCAAATGGATCAACAGCATTGCCTAAGCGTTTGCTCATTTTTTCACCATTTTTATCTAAAACCAAACCATTGCTGATTACATTTTTATAGGCAACACCTGGGAATTTTTCAGGGTCAATTTCATTCAGCATCACAGCAATAGCATGCAAAGTATAAAACCAACCACGGGTTTGGTCAACGCCTTCAGCAATAAAATCAGCTGGGTAATTTTTAGCGAAAATTTCTTTGTTCTCAAATGGATAATGCCATTGTGCAAGCGGCATTGCGCCACTATCAAACCACACATCAATCAAATCGGCTTCACGTTTCATCGGCTTGCCTGATACAGAAACCAAGGTGATTTTATCTACAAATGGTTTATGTAAATCCAATTCAGCATCTGATATTCCGAAATCAGCATTAAAGCCTTGCTGTTTTGCCTTTTCAAATTCGGTTCTTAATTCTTCAATTGAACCAATCACTATTTCTTCAGTTCCATCTTCTGTTCTCCAAATTGGTAAAGGTGTTCCCCAAAATCTGCTTCTGCTCAAATTCCAATCGTTGGCATTTTCTAACCAATTACCAAAACGGCCTGTACCAGTAGCTTCAGGTTTCCAGTTGATTGTTTTGTTCATAGCCACCATTTTCTCTTTCACTTTGGTTACAGCAATAAACCAACTATCCAACGGATAATAAATCACTGGTTTATCAGTACGCCAGCAGTGTGGATAGCTGTGTTCGTAGTTTTCTTTTTTGAATAATTTTCCTTCTTCCTGCAATTTCAAAACGATTCGGGTATCAACACTCAAATAGCTTTTCAATTCTTTTACTTTCCCAGCTGTTTCCAATATTTGTTTCTGCTTCTCAAATTCAGTTTTCTTTTCGTCTTCAGTTAAATATGCTTCTTTAATGTATTCTTCACCGAATAAATAAACATCATCTTTTACGCCTGCTAAAAACTTACCACGTTTATCAACCATCGTCAAAGCGCCAATTCCATTTTGTTTTGCAACACGAAAGTCATCAGCACCAAAACTTGGCGCAATATGAACGATGCCTGTTCCATCTTCGGTAGTTACAAAATCACCGCAAATCACTCTCCAGGCATCATTTGCCCCATCTAGGTTAGCTTTTGTATTGGCTTCGCAAGGCAATAATTGTTCGTAGCGAATACCTTCTAATTCTTTTCCTTTAAATTCAGCAATGATTTTCCAAGGGATTATTTTCGAATCTGTAGAGATGGACAATTGTCCGTCTTTACTAATGATTTCACCTTCAGCTTTAAAGTGCTTACTGATTAATGGCTTTGCCAGCACCACTTTTATTTTTTCATGCGAATACTGATTAATGGTTTCAACTAAAACATAATCTATCTTTTCCCCCAGTGCCAAAGCCGTGTTTGAAGGCAATGTCCAAGGTGTAGTTGTCCAAGCTAAAAAGTATGCCCCTTCTAATGCTGCAATTCTTAATTCTTCATTCTTAATTGCAAACATCGCCACCGCCGTTGTATCCTTCACATCACGATAGCAACCGGGCTGATTCAGTTCATGACTGCTTAAACCTGTGCCTGCTGCAGGCGAATAAGGCTGAATGGTTAAGCCTTTGTATAAAAAACCTTTACTATAAAGCTGTTTCAAAATCCACCACAACGATTCGATATATTCATTTTTGTAAGTGATATAAGGGTCACTCATATCTACCCAATAGCCCATCATTTGTGTAACGGCTTCCCACTTATCGGTGTATTTCATCACCTCTTCACGGCACTTTTGGTTGTATTCTTCTACCGTGATTTTCTTACCTATATCTTCTTTCGTAATGCCTAAACTCTTTTCTACACTCAGCTCTACAGGCAATCCATGAGTATCCCAACCGGCTTTGCGATGCACTTGTTTACCGTTCATGGTTTGGTAGCGGCAAAAAATATCTTTAATGGCACGTGCCATTACGTGGTGAATGCCGGGCATGCCGTTGGCACTTGGCGGCCCTTCGTAAAACACAAAACTTTCAGCGCCTTCGCGTTCGCTGATGCTACGTTGAAATATTTTTTCTTCTTGCCAGAATTTCAAAATTTCTTTTTCGATTTCTGGGATGTTGAGTTGCGTTGTTGATGGATATTTTGACATGATTCTTTTTAAAAGTTTGCAAAAATAAAGAAACTATCTAAAGTAATAGTAAATTGAATTAAATTGATGTAAATAAAAAAGCCGTTTCAAATTTACTTGAAACGGCTTTTTTAATAAAATTTGAAAAATTATTTTTTAATCGCTTCAGCAATTTGGTCTTCTTTTTTGTCACGTAAATCATATAGAACTGGCATCGCAACAAATATTGATGAATATGTACCAGTTATCACACCAATTAACATAGCGAATGCAAATCCTCGAGTAACTTCACCACCAAAAATAAATAGGATTAATACAACTAAGAACACAGTTAATGAAGTCATGATTGTACGGCTTAATGTATGATTAATTGCATCATTAATAACTTCTTTTAAATCCCTACCTTTTTGTTCACGAACATATTCACGAATTCTATCGAATACAATCACAGTATCATTCATTGAATATCCAATGATTGTTAAAATTGCTGCGATAAATGTTTGATCAATTTCTAAAGAGAATGGCAAAATTCCATGGAATATACTGAATAAACCAAGTACCATTGTTACATCATGGAATAATGAAATAATGGTTCCTAAGCCATATTGCCATTTACGGAATCGAATTACTATATAAATAAAGATAACCAATAATGATAAAACCGTAGCCCAAATTGATGACATTGTTATATCATCGGCTATTGTTGGTCCTACTTTTTGTGAACTTAATATATGTTTTTGGAAAGAATTAATATCACTACCACTAAAGTAATCTTTTAACCCTTTATATAACTGTTGTTCAACTAAACTATCTGTTTTTGGATCAGATTCATTTATTTTATATGAAGTAGTAATACGCATTTGATTATTGGTACCAACTGTTTTTACTACTGGTGAAGTTCCGAATATTGCAGTTAATTTTTCACGAACTTCATTTGTAGATAATGATTTTTCGAATTGAACTGTATAAGTTCTTCCACCTAAGAAATCAACACCTTTATCAAAACCTTTAGTGAAAATAGATATGATTCCGATTAATGAAAGCGCACCCGAGATAATAAAAGCATATTTTCTAACACCTACAAAATCAAAGTTGAAATGCTTGAATAAGTTTCTTGATAAGCCTGTTACGTAATCAATATTTTTGTTTTTACTTAACATCCAATCTGTAATCCAACGTGTAATTAATATTCCGCAGAATAAGTTGATTATTAAACCTACAATTAAGGTAGTTGCAAAACCTTTAACTGGACCTAAACCAAAATAGAATAATATTCCACCGGTTAATAATGTAGTGATGTGTGCATCAATAATTGGGGCATAGCTTGATTTATAACCATCTTCAACTACTTTTTGCTTGCTTTTTCCTCGAAGAATTTCTTCTTTTATACGTTCAAAAATAATAACATTTGTATCTACAGCCATACCAATTGTAACTACTAAACCTGCAATAGCACTCATTGTTAATGAGAAACCAAAACCAGTTAGTACGCCAATGGTAAAGAATAAATTTAACACTAATGCTACATTTGAAATCATACCACCCATGCTATAGTAGAAGTACATTAATGCAACAATTACTATGAATGCAACAATAAATGACCAAAATCCTGCATTGATTGAAGCATCACCTAAAGTAGCACCAACAATATCTTCTTGAATAATTTTAGCAGTAGTTGGTAATTTACCAGTTTGTAATATGTTAGCCATATCAATAGCTTCTTTAGCAGTGAAATCACCTGTGATTGATGAACGCCCACCTGCAATTTCATTTTGAACTGTAGGTGCTGAATAAACCTTATTATCTAATACAATTGCAACTGGCTTTTTAATATTTTTAGCAGTTAATCGTTGCCAAATTGCAGCGCCTTCAGTACTCATTTGCATTACAATTTCATTTCCGCCTTGTTGACTCACATCACGTGATGCATTAGTTACATAACTACCATCTAATGGTGCATTATCATCATTTAAACGTTTTTTAATAGCATAGATTTCATAAATATTTTTTTCAGCAGCAGTAACATTTTTAGCTCCACGTTTTGTGAAATCAACTGGTTTTGCGCCATACAAAATCATTGCATTTTTAGGGAACGCAGCTTTTACTTCAGGGTAAGATAAGTAAGAATTTAATTTAGCTGTATCTTTTCCTGAAACATAACCAATAAATGCACTTTGTACAAATGTTTGTTTTTGATCTAATACAGGTGTCCAAACTGTGAATAATGCATTTTCTTCTCTACCTTTTTCCATTAATGCAGCTTTAGATGTATCTTCTTTAGCTGGTTTTAATGAAGATGGTTTTGTGTTGGCAGTTAAGTCGGTATTTGATTTATTCCCATTTAAAGGTGTTAAGGTAGCATCATCTTTTTTAGTTGAATCAGATGCAGTTAAAATTGCTTTCGAAGTATCAACTGTATTTGTTGAGCTTTTCATGGCTTTTAACTTAGCACTTAATACTTTGTTTGCATCTAATATACTTTTAGCAATTTCAGTATTATCATACATTTCCCAAAATTCTAATTTTGCTGTTGCTTGTAATAATTTACGAACACGTTCAGGATTATCAACACCTGGTAATTCAACTATAATTCTACCAGTACGTTCTTCTAATGAAATGTTTGGTTGAGTTACACCAAATTTATCAATACGTGCTGAAATGATATTGTAAGTACGTTTAACAGCATCTTTAACTTCTTTGTCAACAGCTTCAATAACTGCTGAATTTGAAGAGTTAAATTTGATTTTATCCTTCAAATCAGGTCCATTAAATATTGATGCTAATAGTCCATTAGGAGCAACTTCATTGTATGATTGACTAAATAAAGTAACAAAACTTTCATTACTATTTGTCATTTTTTGTTTTGCTAATTCAAATGCTTTTCTGTAGTTAGCATCTGTGCTTTTATGTGCTAAAGCATCAACAAGTTCTTCTTCATTTACTTGTAATACTACGCTCATACCTCCTTGTAAATCCAAGCCCATTCCTAGTTCTTGTTCTTTACATTCTTGATAAGTATATTTAATTAATCCAAGATTATAAACGGTTTCAGCGTTCAATGAATCTAAAATATGATTTTTAACTTTTCTTGTTTGTTCTTTTATTTCATCAGCAGATGCACCAGCATTG
>JBDKJJ010000336.1:0-8891 GCA_039796635.1 Bacteroidota bacterium | reverse complement strand
CCGCCACGAACTGAATCATTATTTACAAACAATCCTAAGTGCTGATAATACAAACGAGTGAATTTAGCATTGTATGAAATGCGTTTTTTATCAGTGCCTTTTACACCCATATAACTATCTTGCGAATAAGTATTTTGTAAATCAGTATAACTTAAATGTGAGCATTGATTAAACAAGTTTAAGTACGAATTTTTTTGAACCCAACCTTTCCAACCAGCATAATAAATTAAATAGTTTTCAATTAATGGTTTTGTACTTTCATAATGAGGCATTAATACAAACACACCTTCAGTAAAGCTAGCATTTAAGCCTAATTCAGTACTCCATGTTTTTCTATTGAATTTGTAAAATGGATTTATGGTTAATAAATTATTGGGTTGTTTTGGCGCATGAATAGTAGTGAATGTTTCGGGCAAAAGTGTTTGTTTGTTAGAATAATAAGGATAATTAAAATGAGTAAACATATCAGCTATTGTCAATTCACTCCAATTCCAATTTACGTTCACAATTATTTGGTCATTTGATTTTAATCTTTTTGATAATTGATTATTAAAATTAAATCCTAACTCCGATAAATTTTTTGTTCCGTTTAAATCAGTAAGTAATTTTTCACCATTAAAACTTCTACTGAAATAATATGGATTCAAATTGCTTTTCCATTCAAATGGCAATTTCAAATCAGTGGTGTTTTGCAAATTAATATCAGCTGATATTTTATTGAAATGATAACGCATTACGCTATCTGATTGCGTTCCTAATACCTCCATAGCATAAGCTGTTCGCTTACTATTTTCATATTTTAAATTGCCCGTGCCTGAAAACTTTTTTGAATATAATGTGCCAAATAATGTAAATGCAGTTTGTCGAATAGCTCTTGATTTTATATCATTGCTATGAGCGCCATAGTTATAAATTTCACCGCCATAATTAAAGTTTTTATTTTTTGTATTGGTATAAATTAAATCAATGAATGGTGAATAATAATTGCCTAAACCAACTTTTGCATATACACTTGGTAGCTCTTCTTTATTATAGTCTTTAGGCATTGCAGCTGGTTTTAAATTAGGCGCAGTGTACGGAATTTCCATCAGCTTGGCTGGTACATCATAACTAACTTTTTGCTTTTCATTTTTATTTTTTTCTATCTGTGGTACAAACGGAATCTTAACGGCATCAGCCAAAATGGGTTGATATGGTTTGATGATATCAATCTCTTGTGATTTGATTTCATCTTCTTGTGCCGATACAAATTTTGCAACGGCAATCATCAATATCATTAAATATATTTTCTTCATTTCTTTAATTTTATAAGTAGTCAATTACTTTTCTATCGTATCTGTTTTAATTCTGTTTTCAGATTGTTCTAATGCCATCACAGCTTTTAATTTAATGTCTGCTTGTTTTATCAAATCAGCATCCTTGGTGCTTTCCTTCAATGTTTCTAAAGTGGCTCTTGATTGAAAATATTCTTTCTTAGCAATATAAACTTCACTAAGTGTAAGCAATGATTTACCAACCCAACTATCGTAAGCAGGTGTTTGATTGATGATATCAAAACAAAGTTTTTCGGCATCATCAAGCTTGTTTGTTTTCAATGCAATAGTTGCCAAAATGTATTTTGATTCAGCACCACGTTCGTTGTTTTGTTTAGCAGATATTTTTAAATTAGTCAGTGCTTTTTCAAAATCATTTTCATAAAAATTTATTTTACCTAAATAAAAATTGGCTTCGTTTACTTCTTCATCTGTGGCTGATTCTAAGCCAATTAATTTTTCAGCATAGGTTTTACAAACATCATTTTTATTAATTAAAAATGCCGAACGCATAGCTCCTCTAATTCCATCCATCACATTATTTTTATAACTTGTTTCATCAGCCATTCGTTGATAAAACACCATGGCTTTGGTATAATTTTTTACTTTATAAAATGCTAACCAAGCACATCTTACCAAACTTTTTTCAGAGTACTTATTTGTATTTTGATTGATAACGGCTTCATATTTTTCTAAAGCTTCACCCCACATTTGTTTTTTATAATAGCAATCAGCTAAATAGTAATTAGCTTGTGTTTGAAAATAACCTTTAGGAAATTTAGTTACGTACACTTCTAAATCTCTTGTGGCTTCTTCTAATTTTTGATTCTGATAATTTATCTCAGCTGATTGATAAGTAATAGAATCTTCCATTGATGCTGATAATTGTGCATCAGGTGTAAGTTTCAAATAATCTAAAAATGATTTAGCATCACCTTTGTCAACATACAAATTCTTCAATGCCAATAAGGCTTCACTAGCTTCAGCACTCTTTGGATAATCTGCTACAATTGCTTTGTAAATTATTGCTGCTTCATCAATTTGATTGGTGTTAACTTTTACTAATGCTAACTTCAATCTTGATTTTTTGTAGTAAACGCTTTTAGGATAATTATCAATTATTACTTGATAATTTTTTGAAGCTTCATCAAATTTTTCGTTGTTAAAATTTGTGTTACCAATTTCAAACTGTGCATCATCAACATAAATTGATTTTGGATATTTAGTACACAAAGTTTGTAGTGATTGAATTTTTGTTGCATCATCATTAGTTAAACCATAAATAATTCCTTTTTGGTAATAAGCATAATCGCTTCCGCCAGCGTTGTATTCTATCACATCATCATAATTGATAATTGCCTTTTCATAATCATGTAATGAGAAATAACAATCAGCAGTACGAAGCGAAGCATCAGCTGCCATACGTGTTTTTGAGCCTGATGATAAATTTGATTTTCGTAAATATGGTAATGCAGTTTTATATTCTTGTTTTTTTAAATAGCAATATGCCACATTATAATTTGCATTTTTAAATGAAATATTTGCAGGCAATTGGTCGCATACTTTTTCTAATTCTAAAAATTTATTGTATTCCGAAATGGCATCATTTAAATTGGCATTTCTAAAATCAATTTCACCTTTCCAAAAATATGCTGCTGCTTCAAGATTATTATTCAAAGCATAATTTAAAGATTGGTCAAACATTTTTTCGGCTTCCCCAAAAACTTTATCGTTAAACAATTCAACACCACGATTATAAGCTATAAACTGAGCAGCTTTCTGCATTTTAGGTGTTTTGTTTTTTATAGCACTCACCATTTTCCAAGCCTCACGATAATTGTTGGTTTCAAAATAAACATTGGTTAATGTTTCTCGGGCTTCTTCAATGTTTTTTGATGAGCTATATTTTTTTGTGTATTCTGAAAGTTCGCTTATTGCAATTTGATGCATGCCTGATTCATAAGCTAATTTAGCAGCACTAAGCGTTGCAACATCTTGAATATCTTTATCCCATTCCATTTTAGCTGCTCTTGAAAATGCATTTCGGCTGTCAGCTTTTTGATTTGTTTTTAAATAACAATCGCCTAATAAATACATGGCATATTGCCCCAAAGAATCTTCCTGAGTTCCTAATTCTTTTAAATTCAAAATAGCATCATCATATTTTTTAGTTTGATATTGTGCAAATGCTAATTGATAAAAATCTTTAGGATACATTTTCTTTTGTGCTTTAGCATTGCCCTCTAAATACGGCAAAGCCAAAGCATAATTTTTCTTCATAAAGTAAGCTTGACCAATTAAATTTTCTAATTCATTTTTATACAACAAATTCTTTTTTTCTAATTGAACAGGAGCATAAGCAAGCAAGGCATCATATTTTTTTTGAGCAAAATAAGTTTGCGATAAATAGTAAGGAATAATGTTTTCATACATGGTAGCCTGTGAAGCTTTTTCAAAATTCTTTTCAGCATCTTCATAATTTTTATTATTCATTAAAATATAACCTGAATAATAATTTGCAGGATAGAAATATTTGTTTTTAGATGCGGCCAATGATTTAAAAAGTGGAAGAGCTTTGTCTAATTTTTTTGTAAAAAAATAAGCATAAGCTAAATAGAATTTTGAGTTTGAAATTTCTTCGGCTTTTAATTCACCATGCTCTACATCTTCTAAATAAGCAATTACATCTTTATAATTATTTTGTTTAAAATTTACTTTTCCCAACACATATTTTGCATCATTATCACGAGTATTGGTTTGAAAATTTTCTAAAAAATTTTTCATTTCCTGTTCGCCTTGAGGCTCTTCTAATTCAATGGCGCAAAGGGCAGCAAAAAATTGTGCATCGGTATGAATTTGTTGATTTCTACAATCGCCATAGTAAGGAAATTGTTGTAACGTTTTTTCAAACTCATTTAAAGCTGCTTTGTATTGTTTTTGGTCGAGTAATTCTATGCCTTTGTTAAAAGCTATAAAATTATCTTCATAGGTTTTGGTTTCTTGTGCTGAAGCCTGAATAACATATAAGCTGCACAGAATGGAAAAATAAATTCCAATTATTTTTTTACTCATCATTATCAAACGAAAATTTGTTGACGAAAATATATAAACCCTATACGGCAAAGGCTTTGAAATGGCTGTATTTGTAAACAGAAAAGCAAGCATTGTTTATTGCTTAGTACGAATAGGTTTTCAGCCTGAATTTTGATAACAATTTAATAATTAATTTTATTTAGTATTTGTAAGGTTATATGCCTTATAAAATGTACCTTTGCGCACTTTTTTAGTTTGAAGAAGTCATCTAACAATTATCATGAATATCAGAAACATCGCCATTATTGCACACGTTGATCATGGCAAAACAACCTTAGTAGATAAAATTTTACATCAAACCAATGTATTCCGTAGCAACCAAGAAACTGGCGAATTGATTATGGATAACAATGATTTGGAACGTGAAAGAGGTATCACTATCTTTTCAAAAAATGCATCGGTTACTTATAAAGATGTAAAAATTAATATTATTGATACTCCAGGTCACAGTGACTTTGGTGGTGAAGTAGAACGTGTATTGAAAATGGCAGATGGTGTGGTATTATTGGTAGATGCCTTTGAAGGTGCAATGCCTCAAACACGATTTGTGTTGCAAAAGGCATTGAATTTAGGTTTGAAACCAATCGTGGTTATCAATAAAGTAGATAAAGAAAACTGTCGTCCTGATGAAGTACACGAATCAGTTTTTGATTTGTTCTTCCAATTAGATGCAACCGAAGAGCAATTGAATTTCCCAACTGTTTATGGTTCATCAAAACAAGGTTGGATGAGTTTAGATTGGAAAAAACCAACTACTGATATCACAGCTTTATTAGATACAGTAATTGACTATGTTCCAGCACCAATTGTGCCTGAAGGAAATTTGCAATTACAAATCACATCTTTAGATTATTCAACATTTACAGGTCGTATAGCAATTGGTAAATTAACTCGTGGTTCTATTAAAGAAGGTCAACCAATTTCATTGGTGAAAGGCGATGGCACAATCGTAAAACAACGTGTGAAAGAATTACACACTTTTGAAGCATTGGGCAAAAAGAGAGTTACAGAAGTAGTAGGTGGAGATATTTGTGCCGTAGTTGGTATTGAAAATTTTGGCATTGGCGATACCATTGCTGATTTTGAAAATCCTGAAGGAATGCCATTAACAAAAATTGATGAACCAACAATGAATATGTTGTTCACCATCAATACTTCACCTTTCTTTGGTAAAGAAGGCAAGTTTGTTACTTCACGTCACTTACGTGACCGTTTATTCAAGGAAATTGAAAAAAACTTGGCGTTGAAAGTAGAAGAAACAGATTCTCCAGATTCATATTTAGTGTATGGTCGTGGCATTTTGCACTTAGGTATTTTGATTGAAACTATGCGCCGTGAAGGATATGAATTGCAAGTTGGTCAGCCGCAAGTTTTGGTTAAACATATTGATGGTGTAAAATGTGAGCCTTATGAAAGCCTTGTAATTGATGTACCTCAAGAATTTTCAGGAAAAGCTATTGAGTTAGTTACCATGCGCAAAGGAGAATTATTAACTATTGAAGCTAAGGGTGAAATGCAGCATCTTGAATTCAATATTCCATCACGTGGCTTGATTGGCCTAAGAAATAATTTGTTAACCGCTACTGCAGGTGAAGCCATTATGGCTCATCGCTTCACTTCATTTGAGCCTTGGAAAGGAAATATTCCTGGAAGACAAATGGGCGTATTAATTGCAAAAGAAGCTGGCGAAACAACAGCTTATTCTATTGATAAATTGCAAGATCGTGGTTCGTTTTTTGTTGACCCAGGCGAAGCTATTTATGAAGGAATGATTATTGGCGAACACATTCGCCCAATGGATTTAGTTATCAACCCAATTGTTGGAAAAAAATTAACCAACATGAGAGCAAGTGGAACTGATGGTACTACTAAAATTACTCCAAAAAGATTGTTCAGTTTAGAAGAATGTATGGAATATGTAGATGTTGATGAGGCAATTGAAGTAACGCCCAAATCAGTACGTATGCGTAAATTGTTATTGAATGAAGAGGACAGAAAAAGAGATGCAAAAAAATATGCTAACGCTGATTAATTTTTTCAAATAATACCAATACCAATTCCAAAATAGTTCAAACTATTTTGGAATTGTGAAGTGGTAAATGCCGATACAGTTTGAAAATAGTACAAATGAGTGAAACGTCCCTATTTCTTCGGGATGGACTATATTGAAAACGTAATCGGTATTACACCAAATTCACTTTACAATATTCACACACTTTATTCATTGGGCAATTGGGGCAATCAGGATTTGTTGGACGGCAAATTTCCCTACCTAAAAAAGAAATTGCCATACCTGCATCCCAATCTTTTTGAGGAAGAATAGCCATCAAATCTTTTTCAATTTTTTCAGGTTTTTCATTTTTTGAAATACCTAATCGAGGCGCAACTCTAACCACATGCAAATCAACAATCACACCTTCAGGTTTTTCTCCAGCTTCACGGCGAATCACATTGGCTGATTTTCTACCAATGCCTGCAAGTGCCGTTAAGCCTTCCATTGTCAGTGGAATATTTTTATCGTCTTTAATTTGCTGACCAATCCCTACCAACCATTTTGCTTTATTACCAAAGTTTCTCACTTTGCTGATGAAAGGAATCAACGTTTCTTCTGTTGCTTTTGACAAAGCTTTCATGTCAGGAAATGCAGCAAACAATTCAGGTGCAATTTTATTGATATTCCTATCCGAATCTTGCGCTGATAAAACAACTTTCACCAATAATTCATACAAAGTGTTGTAAGTCAACGGATGAGCAGTGGGTTTATATTTTTTCAATAAAGGTTGAATTTCTTTTTCCCAATTGATTACATTCATAATTGCTAGATTTTAATATTGTAAATTATGTGAAGTTTGTCAAAAGTAAAAACTTGGTTCAATTTCAATTATTATGAAGTTTTAAGTACAAAATATTAAATACAACATTTTTTTATTATACTTCTTTATAGTTTAATAATCACCCAATGTTTCTTCTAACTGAGCAAGTGCTTTAGCCAATTGTTCATCGTTAGGCGCTACACCATGCCAATGATGATCACCCATCATAAAATCAACACCAAAGCCCATTTTGGTAGTCATCAAAATCATTTGCGGTTTGCCGCTGCCCATGTTGGCTTTGCATTTCTCTAAAGTAGCTACCACATCAGCCATATCATTACCATTCATGGTGCATACTTGCCATCCAAAGGCCTCAAACTTGGCTTTCAAATCGCCATTAGCCATCACTTGTTCAGTTGGGCCATCTATTTGCAATTTATTCCAATCTACAATCGATATTAAATTATCTAATTTGTGATGAGCCGCAAACTGAGCCGCTTCCCATATCTGCCCTTCTTGCAATTCGCCATCGCCATGTAGGCTAAATACTGCTGCAGTATCTTTGTTCATTTTTTTGCTATAAGCCGCACCAGCAGCCACACTCATGCCTTGCCCCAATGAGCCACTGGCAATTCTGATTCCTGGTAAATTATCATGTGTAGTAGGATGACCTTGTAATCGAGTATTTAATTTACGAAATGTACTTAATTCGCTTACAGCAAAATAGCCAGCACGGGCTAATATGCTATACATTACTGGCGATATATGCCCATTGCTTAAAAAAAACAAATCTTCATTAGTGCCATTCATGCTGAATGAAGTAGAATGATTCATTACTTTAAAATACAAGGCTGTAAGCACATCGGTGCAGCCCAACGAACCACCCGGATGCCCACTTTTAGAGCCATGCACTTGGCGTACTATATCACGGCGAACTTGTGTAGCTATTTTTTCTAATTCAGCAATTGAACGATTCATGAGTTGAAATAAATTTAGATTGCAAACTACGTTACATTTTATGAATATCTCTACCCAAACTTTTCAACTAGTGTGGAAGAAGGAATTGGTTGATGGTTTTATTTTTTTATTTGAAGTAAAAAATGTTTTACATTTATAAGATTAAGAAATAAAATATGGCAAAAAATTTATGGACAAGAGAGGAATTAATACTTGCTTTCAATTTGTATTTAAAACTTCCATTTGGAAAGCTTCATTCAAGAACTCCTGAAATAGTTGAACTAGCCAATATTACAGGAAGAACAGCAAATTCAATTGCTATAAGACTCACCAATTTTCTTCTTGCGACCCATTTCATCAAGAAAGAGGTGTGAAAGGAATGGTTGGAGGAAAGGCTCAATGTCAACCAATTTGGGATGAGTTTTTTAAAAACAAAGAAGCATTAATTTTTGAGAGCGAAAGAATTTTAGCTGAAAAAGAAAACTTAACGATAGAAGCAAAATTTGATGATTTACTTTTAGACATAAAAGATTTAAAGGGGGATGTGAAATTGAGGGAAGTGAAAATAAGGGTAAATCAAAATGTATTTCGACAAATTATATTAGCTAATTATTCTAACAAATGTGCCATCACTGGCATTGATTTACCTCAATTATTATTTGCAAGTCATATAGTTCCATGGTCAAAAAATGAAAATGAAAGACTAAATCCTGAA
>JBDKJJ010000335.1:0-4773 GCA_039796635.1 Bacteroidota bacterium | reverse complement strand
AAAGCTGATTTTTATATATACTTTTTTTCCATCTATCAAAAAATATGGTGGCTCAAAAGGAGGAAAATAGGTAGCTCGAATATGGCGTTCAATTTTTTCTTTAGACCAACTTAAATCAATTTGTTTGATATTATTCATTTCACTCCGTAAATGAAAATTCTGTTTTCGGTTTTTGAATTTTGTTTGAGGAATTGGGTTATAATTTTCATCAACAATATTTTTTAATGTAGTTTGAAATAATTCAATTGAACGTCGTTCGGTTTCATCATACAAATCTTTCACAAAAATATTTTTAGGAAGATGAAATCTATCTTCAAACAAAATAGAACCGTTATCAATACCGCTTTCTAGCTGATGAATGGTGGTTCCAAATTGGTTGGCTTTATCTAAAATAGCAAATGAAAATTGATTACAGCCTCTGTAATCAGGCAATGGAGCCATGTGCAAATTCACAGCAATTTGCTTTGCTTTTTTAATGTGTTTTGGTTTTAAAATTTCATGATATTGAACTGAATATAAAATATCACAGTTCGGAATGTTATCTAAAGTATCAATGATTGAAATTTTATTTTTTTCGGCTAATTTTCTTACACTTAATTTTTTATTGAATGAAGTATTATCGTTAGTCAAAACACCAACAACTTTATAATTCAGTTTTTTTTGTTGCTTGATTAAATAATTCAAACAATAAAATCCGATAGGCTTTGAACCTAAGAATAAAACTTCTTTCATTTTAATTACCACGTTTTGCTGCGTATTTTTTCTCCTTTAATAAAGTAACAATTTTATCTCTAAAATCGCCTTGTACAATAATTTCACCATCTTTTACTGAACCACCTGTACCACATTTTGTTTTCAAAAATTTTCCTAATTCAATCATTTTATCATCCGTTCCTTTAAAACCTAAAACAACCGTAACTGATTTGCCAGCACGATGTTTAGTTTCTAACCGAACAATTAAATTTTGAGTTTGACCTTCAGCACTTGGCTCTGAAGCCAAATGAGCTAACTGAGCAAAGTGGTCATTCATAAATTCTTTATTGGTGGAATAAACTAAACCACCAGCGTTGTTTATTTTGATTTTTTTCATTTTAAATTAAATAAAATTTACACCGTCATTTACACCGTCATTTACACCGTCATTTATTTTTGAATCACCCAATTACCCAATTTATCACTTCCCATTCTTTTAATTTTATTTAGCTCTTGTAATCTCTTAATTGTGCGTTCAACAGTACTTAAACTTACCTTTGTTGAAGTAGCTAATTCAACCATAGTGATGGTATTATTTATTTCAATTAATTGCAAAATTCTATCTGCTGTTGTTCCTGTCAATTTAGTGTTAGATGTGCTAGTAGGCTGACTTAAATTACTAAATTTGAAGGTAACAAAAAACTCAGTAGCGTCAATACTAAATGAAGGAATAGGAATATTCTCACTTCTACATTCATCCATCATTCTAATTGTGCCTCTGCCCCAAGATTCAATTAATCCTGCTCTGAAAAAACAATTCGCAATTGCTGGGTTATATGGTTTTGAAGGATGTTTTGTTCTTAATCGGGCTACTGTCCAATCATCAGGCAATTGTCCATCATTCCAAATCATTAATTTATCTTCATACACACTAATTTGAATAGGAGCACCGCCGCTATAATCTTTATGAACTACAGCATTTAAAACTGCCTCACGAAGTGCAGGTTCCGGAATTTGATATTTTTCAATGCGATGTAATCCTTTATAGGAAATAAATGCTTTAAGATATTTAGTCAATAATAATTGCATCGTTTGCTCTACTTGTTCAAATAAAGTTCCGTGAACTTCATCTTGATAAATCAAATCAGCATCAGTACGAAAAAATCCAATTTTTATAAATGCGCCTGTAACGTACTTTTCGGGGTTAGGATGAAACAATAATGCAGTAGCCCTTTTGTAATAATTGGTATCTGTATGTAATAATAGTTTTTCAATCAAAGCAATGGGTTTAAGTTTGGCATCATCAGTAGTTATTCGGTTTGCGGCTATTGCTTTTTCTTTAAAATATTTAAATGCTGATTTTGATAAATCTTTTATTGTAAGATTTAGCAAAGGAACACCATCCCACTTTACGCCTTGCTTTTTTAAAATAAATTTATCTAATGATGCTCCTTTCAATTCCTGCTTGGTGCTTCCGCTTCTAAAAAAATATTGCCCTTTATAATTTATTGGATATGGATATGCTTCAACTTTAATTTCTAAATATTGTAGTTTGTTTTTTGTTTTCAGATTTACATCCACCAAAATTCCTAAAATATCTTTTACTTTATTAGGAATTTCTTCTAATAATTTTTGAGCATTTTTTAATCCTGACACTTCACCTTTATCATTAATACCAATATAAATTTTACCACCTTGTGAATTTGCAAAACCAGCAATCCATTTGATGTATTCATCGCTCCAATCACGTTTATATTCAATTTGTTGATGTTCCATTTTTAATTTATTTCCTATTAGTTTTTACATCCAAACCCATAATGATTTAGGGTTAATTTTCACTTCAACATTATTTTTATAGTGCATTGGTTCACCATCTTTTTGCCAATGAACATCTTCTGGAAATTGAATGGTAGCTTCTTTGCAATCTATTAAATCATAATATGCATTCGATTTTAATTTGCCTGAAAAACCATCAAATAAAAGCTTAGCGCCAGCTAGCATTCCAAATGGTTTCAAAATACAACAATGCATCAACCCATCTTGCAAATCAGCTGTGGGAGCTATTTTTAATCCACTTCCAAATTGTTGTGAATTAGCAAAAGCTATCATAAATGCATCAGTATTTATTGATTTACCATCAACTGTTAATTGGTAATTACGTGGTTTATAACCAAAAAATTTTTGTGATGATATAGTAACGTATTTGGCAATTCCTCTTTTTTTTGTTTTGCTAAATTCATGTGCTACTAATCCATCAAACCCTACACCTGAAGCACTTACAAAGGTTTCATTATTGATTAAACAAGTATCAATCAATTTTTTATTACTTGAATTTATTCGTGTTATAGCTTTTTCAGCTGATAGTGGCAAACCTAAATGCCTTGCTAAGCCATTTCCCGAACCCATCGGAATTATAGCTAAACTTGTTTCTGAGTTTATTAATCCTGCGGCTGCTTCATTGATGGAACCATCACCGCCTGCAATGGCTACAATATCAATATTTTTTTTAGCAGCATTTTGTGCTAATATTTTTGCATGACCTGCATACTCAGTTTTTGAAATAGTAATTTCAAAAATATCAGTATTTATTTTTGATTGAATTAAATCAGGTAAATGTGCTTTTTGTTGCGTTCCTGATTTAGGGTTAATAATAAATTCAATCTTGATTTTTTGATTCACTATTTATTTTCGTTTTGAATAAAATTAATTTTCATCTTTACCGAACAAATTTAGAGAAAGCAAATCAACAATTTAATAGAAGTATGAATATAATTGGAATAATTCCTTCAAGATATGGTAGCACTAGATTTCCGGGCAAACCATTAGTTGATATTCAAGGTAAGCCTATGATTCAACGAGTGTATGAACAAGCTTGTAAGGCAAATTTATTAAGTGATGTAATTGTAGCTACCGATGATGAACGTATCTATAATGTTATTCATTCAATAGGAGGAAAGGTGATGTACACCGCCGCTCATCATCAATCGGGCACTGATAGATGTAATGAAATTGCTCAAAAAATAAATGCTGATGCTTACATTAATATTCAAGGAGATGAACCATTTATTCAGCCTGAGCAAATCAATCAATTAGCTAATAAATTAATGGAACTGCCTATTGAAACAGGAATTGCAACCTTAATAAAACCTATAAAAAAAGAAGATGAAACAGAGCTGTTGAACAACCCTAATATCATTAAAGTAGTAATTAATAGACACTCTAAAGCGCTGTATTTTTCACGTAATGCAATTCCGTTTTGTAGAAATAAATCAGCTGAAGTTCAATTCTATAAACATATAGGAATGTATGGGTATATGAAAAATGCACTAATTTCAATAGCTAATCTTCAATCATCTATGTTAGAGAATGTTGAGCAGCTAGAACAATTGCGTTGGTTAGAAAATGGGTTGGATATATATTGTTCACAAACTATGTTGGAAACTCATTCAATTGATATAATTGAAGATTTAAAAAAAATTTAATATCATTGCATTGCCTTTTAGGTTTTCTTAACGCAAGTTAAGAGCAATATTATTAAACCACTAATAGCCTTTAGGGCAAAGGGCAGTCAGTAATGGCTGCCTTTTTCTTTTGTTGGTAATTTTAATGAATTAATTTTTCGAGCTCTTCATCATACAATTTGACAATCTGTTTCTGGATTTATCATGATAAAGTTGACAAAACATTAACCCAAATTTTGCACTAAGGGATTCTGTGATGTTTTTCCTTTAATAACTCAGGTTTTAAACTTAGCATATATCGACAATAACAAAGTAATGATTAATACCGATTACATTTTCAATTTAGCCCATCCCGAAGAAATCGGGACGTTTTACTCATTTGTATTATTTTCAAACTGTATCGGAATTTACCACTTCACAACTCCAAAATAGTTTAGACTATTTTGTTGTTTGAATTGGTATTACTTGTAGAACCATAAACAAAGTTCTGTTGCATAATTTGGCTTTGTTTTTTCTAAATCATTTCATCTAATTTTTTACAACCATCAATTAATGTAGTTATTTTTTCAATTACACTTTCTACTACAGCATCAGGGCAGCTTGCACCACTGGTAAGCAT
>JBDKJJ010000334.1:0-10752 GCA_039796635.1 Bacteroidota bacterium | reverse complement strand
TAAATAACCAAGTGACAGAAAATAAAATTTCAATTTACCCAAATCCAGTATATCAATTTATAATAATTAATGGGATGAACATGATGAACTCAATTGATGTTACGGATGTCTTCGGAAGAACAATAATTCAGCAAATCAACAAATCATCTACTCAACAAATTTCAATTGATGTAAGTAGTTTGCCATCAGGAATTTACTTTGTTAAAGTCATTGATTTGAACGGAAATTCGGCAGTGGGTAAGTTTGTAAAAGAATAGTTTTATTTAAGTGCTACCACTGATAATTCAATGCCATAAATTGGGTATTTGTTTTTTTTGTTTTTATGGTAATTTTGCATCATAATAAATAAAATTAAAACCTACTTATGATACGCAAAATTTTACTCATTACTTGTTTATCTGTTTCAGCATTTTTTGCAAATGCTCAATCTGTTTCGTACAAAACCATTTTAGATGATCCTAAATCGGTTCCGAACTTACGTACTTCCATTGACCCTTTTTATGCTGATATGTATCAAGGCGAACCACACATTGGCTGGGGATTCCGAGGCGAATTTAAATTTTTGAAACTGTTCATTGCCAATATTGATTACCGAAAAGCATATTTAGATATGACCTATGATGGCAACATAAATGATGGTGCTCGACCTGATTATACAGCCACTGATTTTGGATTGAATAAAGCGAATTGGTTAGAAGTAGGTGGTGGACTTGTTTTTGCTGATTGGACAAAAGCTAAAAACTTGAAAGTAGTTTTAAGTAGCTCAACAAGTTATTCAGGAAATTATAAAACTACACACACTAAGTATATTATGGTGCCGGGTCATTTACGACATATTGCTAACATTCGTGGTGGCTTTATTCGCAATAGTACAGCCGTTGAATTAAATGATGAAACGAAGGGATATTGCTTAAATGTGAAGGACAATAAGGATACTTTGAAATTTGGATTTGCACCTTGGACAGCAACTACTTCAACTTATGCAACTACGGTTACAACTATGTTAAACCAATTTGGATTTTATGCAGGAATATCATACAAAACCATCACTAATTTAAAAATTGACGCTGATGGATATAGAAAAAAAGGAAACAGAGTTACTTGGGATTTGTATGCGGATTTAATCACCATGCCACGTATGCATTTTGTTGATGTAATGAATGCTACTGGCTCAAAAACATATAGTTTTCAAAGTGAAAAATTAAGCAAAATGGGATGGAGAGTAGGAGTGTTAGCTTATAATCAAAGTAAAGTAGGGCTTTCATTTAAGTCTGAATTTGGAAAAATGCCTAACTATGCTACTACTCAAAAAGGTATTTTAGGAAATCAATTTTACTTAATGCTAACAATGGGAATTGGATTTCAGCAACTTATAAAACTATAGTGGTTTAACCCCGAATAACAAAGGCCGTTGTGATTAAAATCATTGCGGCTTTCTTATTTGTTAGGAAGTAATACCCAATTCTGAGTATCTATTACCATTTCACAACTTCAAAATAGTTTGGACTATTTTGGTTTTGGAATTGGTATAATTTGTTTTTTTTATTTCAATAAACTTATTAGTTGCGTTTGCTGTTTTCTATTTTTGTTGTATAAAGTAAACTAATAATGAAAGACACCAAATTAAATAAATATGTAGGCTATTGGTTACTTGTAGGATGTATCATGATTTTAATACAAGTAATATTAGGGGGCATTACAAGGCTTACGGGTAGCGGACTTTCGATTACTGAATGGAAAGCAATTTTAGGTTTTATACCACCTTTAAATGAAGCTGAATGGATGATTGCGTTTGAAAAATATAAAGCATCATCACAATTTCATTTAATTAACAGTACGATGGATTTAAGTGGATTCAAACAAATATTTTTTTGGGAATATTTCCATCGTTTATGGGCAAGAGCAATAGGCGTAGTATTTATTGTTCCATTTACTATTTTTTTAATTAAAGGATGGTTGAAAAAAAATATGATTCCTCATTTAATAGTTTTGTTTGTATTAGGAGGATTACAAGGTTTAGTGGGTTGGTTGATGGTAAGTACTGGATTAAAAGACAGAGCATGGGTTACACCATTTAGCTTAACAGCGCATTTACTAATGGCTACCTTAACATTTGCTTATTTAATTTGGGTTTATGTAGAAATGTTTTTGCAGAAAGAAAGCATACAAGCTGGCAGCAAATTAAAAATAATGTTGAATGGATTAATTTTTTTATGTGCTTTTCAAATGATGTTGGGTGGCTTTATGGCTGGCACACATGCAGCTACATTTTTCAGAACTTGGCCAATGATGAATGGTATTTACATACCAGAAAATGTATATAATGAATCAGTAAGTTTAGAAAATAATTTTTTAGATAATCCTGCATTTATTCAATTTGCACATCGCAATTTGGCTTACATTTTAAGCATTTTAATTATCTGGTTTTGGTTTGTAAACAAATCAAAAATTAATATTCGCAGCTTTAAATTATTGCCAGCAATGATTGTATTACAAGTAGTTTTAGGGATTTTAACACTTTTGTTTACTACTGATAAAGTTCCCGTTTTTTTGGGTGTTGCACATCAATCAGGCGCATTAATTTTACTAACGCTTTTATTGATAACAAGATTTAGAATTACGAAATAATTAATCGTTAACTTCTTTTTTTTGTCTTACATCTTCCCAAATTACTTTTTTAGTTTTTGGATCTAAAATAAAATCAGAACATCTACCATCTCCTTTTCCATTAAAACCACCTGAAGGATAACAAAGTATGCTTCCGCTTTCATCGTATAAAGGATTTAATTGGTCGCAACAATCAGCAGGAATGTAGAATACCTTTTTACCGTGATAATCAAACTGAGCAATGTATGATTTGAATTGATGAGGCTTTTCGGCTTCCAATTGTTTTATTTTATCTTTTATCCATGCAGGCACTTCTTCTTTTTTATGTTTTCTTTTGCCACAAGCAAATGAACTAATGGATGGATTCAATAAACAAAATAAAATGATAAGTATTGAAACTAAAACCACTCTATAAATAGCAGTATTTTTTAGAAATAAATTCATAAATAAAAATTTTACTCAACTAAATATACATCATAATTTTCATCTTCAACAAATGCATTGCTAAAACTTTGTTGAAATATAATTTTCGCATTAATAGTCGAATCATGAGAATATATAGTTGCATGTTGCAAATACATTTTTTTAAGTTCATAGTTCTGATTGAATTGAACTGGATAATTTAAAACCAAAATCAACTTTTTTTCCCTTTGTTTTAATTGAAGAATTTTTTCTTTAAGTAATGAATCTGATGGATAAGTTCTGTCATTATTCCACTCAACAAAAGTATTTTTTTTGAAGTTGTTTAAAAATATTATGGGTTGTTGTAATTGACCTGCAATCGCTGATGTAGCATCGTCTGTAGCACCACAAATAGTATATTTAGGTAAATATTGTTGAATATAAGCGGCTGCATTTCCTGCATTTGAAAAAGGAACTGAAATAATTTTCGAGATAAAAAAAACACCCATCAAAAAATGAGAAATTAAAAGTGCATTGAATCCAAAATGCGATTCATTTTTTGTTTCATCATGTGATAAATACAACCAATAAAAAATAAGGATGGTAATAAAGTAAAATCCTGAATGCCTTGTATTACCAATATATTGAAGAAATGTAAAACTGAAAAGGAATAAAATTGTAATCAGAAAAAATAGCAAAAGCTTTTTGTTTTTTATGAATTGTATAGAACATGTAGCAATAATTAACAATGATAAAATGGCTTGTAATGTATGCTTATTTTCAAAAATATTGGTGTTCCAAAAATGTAATTTCAAAAAATCAGGAATTGGAAAAACACCTTTCCAAATGGTTTCAATGGATAAAATAAAATGATGTAAACTAAATTCTGCATCAAAAAATAATGGACTAAAAGTATTTTCGTTATTTGGCAAACAGCTGTAAAAACTAATACTTTCAGCTATTAAAATAATTATTATGAAAGTGATTTTTTGTGTTGCTGAAAATTCTTTCCATTTTAAAAACAAAAAATAAATGAATAGTGGAATTGCAATTATAGCTGAATAAATATTGAATTGAGATGCACTTGCAAGAAGAAAAACGGAAAGCCAAAATTTGTTTTTTTGTGATTGAGCCCAACAAAATGCGAAAAGAAAAAAGATGCTTGGTAAATAATTTCTGCTAATGCTACCATATTCAAAAATGAAATAATATCCTAATAGCAAAAGCACAGATTGCCAAAGTTTTAATGGCGATTTAAAAATTATGATGAAACCAATAAGTGCTGCAAAAATGAAGTTGACTAATGTTAAAATGTAGGTTTCTTTGCTAATAAAAGTAAATATTTTTAAGAATAAAAACCATCCTATGGGATGACCTTCAAATCTCGAATTGTATAATAGTTCTATTATTGAATGACTTGCATTTACAATGCTCAATGCTTGTAATTCATCTCTCCAAAATGAATGAAAAGTTAAAGCACTTAAAATTGCAAAAAGATAAAAAAGATATGAAATAATTTTATTCAAAAATCAATTTACCATTTTCAATAATTCTGCCTGAAGCATTAGTAATGCTAAATAGATAAGTGCCTGTTGCTAAATTATTTCTTTCAATTATTGTTTCAGACTCTTTCAAGTTGTTAATCAAAACTTGTTGACCAATTAAATTATACAAATGAAATTGTAATGCTTCATTTGTGTTTTTTGAAATAGTAAATGTTGATGTGGTTGGGTTGGGGAAAAGGGATAGTTTGTTTTCTTTTTGCGATGCTTCAATTCCATTATAATAGTAAGCTGAAAAATTAAATCTTGTTCCTGAAGTAATACACTGTGTTTTATAGAAAGTTAAGTCTCGGGTTTCATATCCATGCCACACTTCTTCTGAATTAAAATAATAAGGGCCGCCTAAGCCAGAAATAAACCTGTTTTCATGGGTGTAAACGGATGTAGCTGAATCCAAAATCCACCATACAGAATGATTACAGTTGTTAGTGTCAATAATAATAGAATCAATGTTCGGTTGAAAATTGTGAAATGTATCAATAGGTAAACTATCTAAATTACAAACATACCAGCTTTGTATTCCCTTCGTGTTATGGTATGGTGATGTGCCTGGAGGAAACGAAGTTGTTAAACCAACATGAAAATGAAAAGATGTATAATAAAAAGTGTCATTATTTGCTGAAATAGATTTTGAAATAATGGAATCGTAATCATCTTCCCAATGTTCAGGCGATTGAGTTATATTACTATGAGCATGGGTTTGTATTACATCACCAACTGAAAAATCATACACTTGACGATTGGTTAAACTTTGCGCTTTCATTTCAAATGAAATACAAAACAAAAGGATGAGTAGTAAATATTTTTTCATGCTCATTTAATTTGAATTAAAATTAAGCATTTTTTTAATTTATTGGCAAATAAAAATTTACATTTTGGTTTCAAAAATTGTTGTACTTTTTCCAACATCTTTTCTATCAAAAATTAAAATGAATGTATGATGAAAAATAAATTGATTTTGGCGTTGCTTTTTTACGTCGCAATAGCATCATGCGGCAACCCTAAAAAACATACTGCTGAGTTTGATAATAAAACAGTGTTTACAGGCATTGGCGGTAAAAAATATATTCAGAATGAGGATGCAGAATGGAATGCTTCATGGCGAAAAAATAATGTGGTAATTGTTCATTTTGCTGGCGAACCAATTAGCTTACATCCTTCCAACGCAAGTGATGAACCACGATTTATTATTAATAATTATACCCAAAAATTTTTAGTGCGTTGGGGTTTAGAAAATTATGATGTAGTACCTGATTTAGTTACTAATATGGGAATTATTTCTAATGATAAATTGCAATACACTTATCAATTAAGAAGTGATGCAAAATGGGATGACGGCTCATCAATTACAGCCAAAGATGTATTGTTTACATTGAAAGTTTTAAAATGTTCGCTTACCAATAATCCGCAAAGCAAAAGCGCTTTAGATAATTTGAAAGATGTACAAATAGATTCAAAAAATCAATTGCAATTTACTTTTGTATTTCATCAAGAGCATATTCAAAATGCTGATTTTATGGCTGATTATCCAATATTGCAACAAAGTTTTTTCGATAAAAATAAAGTGATGGATAAATACACTTATGTGCAATTAAGCGATGCCAATTTTAAAGCCGAATCACAAAAAGATTTAGCTGATTTTGAAAAAGAATTCAACGATGCAAAATATGGTAATGATGTTCAATTGCTTACTGGAGCTGGGCCTTATAAGGTTTCAGAATGGAACAAAGGGCAATCTATTACATTAACTAAAAAACAAAATTATTGGGCTACCAACAGCAATGCAATTCATGATAAAGCATTACCTGAAAAAATTATTTTTAAAATAAATACAGATGCTAATTCAACCATGCTTGAATTTAAAAAGCAAGAAATTGATGTGAGCAGCAGCCTTTCAACAGCTAAATTATTAGAGCTTAGAACTGATAGTAATTTCAACAAAAACTATTACAACTATTTTTTGAGTACACCTAATTACACTTATGCTGCTTTTAATACAAAACCTGATGGTAAAAAACACAAATTAATTTTTATTGATAAAAATGTTCGTAGGGCTTTTGCATTGTTAACGCCTGCTGATGATATAATAAAAGTAGTTTTTAAAGGTGCGCCAAGTCGTATTGCATCGGTGGTTTCGCCCATGAAAAAATCTTACGATTCTTCATTGCAATTGTTGGCATTAGATGTAACTCAGGCTACAAAACTATTAGATGATGCAGGTTGGAAAGACAGCAACAGTGATGGCATTAGAGATAAAAATATTAATGGCGAAAAGGTTGAATTAGTTTTGGATATTAATTTTATGAACAATACGCCTGAATGGAAAGATGTGGCAATGTTGATGGCCGAATCATTTGCAAAAGTTGGCGCCAAACTAAATTTGAATAGCATGGATTTTTCAGTGTGGAAAGAAAAAGCCAGAAGTCATGATTTTGATATGTTGTTGGGAGTTTGGGGAGGTTATAGCGGTCCTGATGATTTTTCACAATTATGGAAAACCGAAGCTTGGGAAAAACATGGCGATAATTATTGTGGATTTGGTGATGAATCAACAGATAAACTGATTGATTCTATAAAATTTACAATTGACGAAGGAAAAAGAAATGAAATGACAAACCGTTTTCAAAAATTGGTTTACGACCAACAACCTTATATTTTTTTATTTGCCAATACCCGTAGAGTGATTATCCATAAGCGTTTTGGTAATGCTGATATGTATTTGCAACGACCAAATTTTGCATTAAATAATTTACGAATATTGGCAAAATAATCTTTTATAAACCTTTTTCGCTTTGATATTTGAATATCAACACAAAAAAGTTACATTTGCAACCCTTGTTTATAAAACATATTCAAATAAATATTAAAACAAAAACATAATTTTTTTAAACCATGGCTATTATTGGTAAAATCAGAGAACGTTTTGGTGTTGTAGTTTCAATCATCATCGGGCTTTCGTTATTAGGCTTCTTGTTAATGTCTGCACTAAATAGTGAATCTTCTTTGTTCCGTAATCGCGATACAATTATTGCAAAAGTAGATGGACAAAAAGTTGAATTCAATGAGTTTGCAAGTATTGAAAACAGAAATACTGAGCAGTATGAATTGTTTAATTCAAACGGAAAAGCTGTTGATGAGCAAGTTCGTCAAAGTATTCGTGAACAAAGCTGGAATGAAGTAATTCAGAATTCATTATTTGATAAAAAGTATGATGAATTAGGAATTATGGTTTCTAACGAAGAATTACAATCACAATTAGCTGGTAATAATCCTCATCAAGTAATCAAACAACAATTCAGCGATCCAAAAACTGGTCAGTTTTCACCTGCTAATATCACTCGTTTTTTAAACAGTGATGTTTATAAAAACAATCAAGATAACTGGCAAAAACGTTGGATGTACATCAAAGATTTTATCAATAAAGATAGATTTACAAATAAGTTTTATAAACTATTATCTAAAGGATTTTACGTGCCTAAATTCATGGTTGAAATGGATGCAAAAGAAAAAGGAGATAAAGTAAATTTTCAATTTGCTATGGTTCCATATTCATCTATTTCAGATGATAAAGTAAAACCAACTGATGCTGAAATTAAAGACTATGCTGAAAAACATATTCGTCAGTATGCAAAAGAAGAAGAAGAGCGCAAAGTTGATTTTGTAACATTTGATTTAGTGCCAAGTGCAGAAGATATTATGGCTGCGAATAATAAATTAGCTGTATTAGTTGATTCGTTCCATCGCTCTAACAATGATTCTGTTTTTGTTGCTGCTAATTCAGAATTAGATGTAGATGGTAAGTACTATACAAAGTCTAATATGCCTAGTTCTATTAAAGATACATTTTTCTCTAAAGCGATAAAAGCAGTTGTAGGACCATATACAGAAGCAGGTTTTGTGAAAATTTCTAAAATTGTTAGTCGCAAACCGATGGCTGATTCAGTAAAGGCTAGTCATATTTTATTGGCTGCGCAAGGCGATACTGTATCTGCAAATAAAACTGCTGATAGTATTTTAGCTGCCATTAAAAAAGGAGCAAATTTTGCTGATTTAGCTAGAAAATATTCAGCTGACCCAGGCTCAAAAGATAAAGGGGGCGATTTGGGATTTTTCCCTTCAGGTAGAATGGTTCCAGAGTTTGATGCTGCATGTTTTAATGGTAAAAAAGGAGAAATCAAAAAGGTATTAACTCAATTTGGCATTCATTTAATTTTGATTGTAGATCAAAAAGGAATGAACAACTCTGTACAAGTATTCACTGTTGCAAAAAGTTTAAATCCAAGCAGAGCAACTGAACAATCTGTGAATAACAAGGCTAATGAATTTGCAGTTAAAAATAACTCAGCCACTGCTTTTGATGCTGCTGCTAAAAACTTAGGTGTTCAAAACAGAATGATTAAACATAATGATGCTGCAATAAACGGTATCAATGGTAATGCTCGTGATTTTGTTAAAAACTTTGTTTATGGCGATGACGCTAAAGTTGGCTTAGTATCTTCAGTTTATACAATTGATAATAAATTAGTAGTTGCTAAGATTTCTTCTATTGTAAATAAAGGAGAAGCTGATATCGAAACATTTAAAGGAGCTATTGAAAATGAAATTAGAAAACAAAAGAAAATAGAAATGATTTCTAAAGATGTGGCTGCTAAAATTAGTGGTAAATCAAGTTTAGCTGATGCTGCTTCTGCAATTGGTGATTCAATTCACGTTGTTAAAGCTGCTATGTTCGGTCAACCGTTTATAACAATTGGGTATGAACCTGCTTTGGTGGGTTCAGCTTTTGGTACCAAGCCAGGTACTTTATCTAAACCAGTTGCAGGCAATGCTGGTGTGTTTGTTTTAACCACTGAAAATGTTGAAGCAACACAACCTAATCCAATGATGAACAATCGTAGCAGTATCGAAAACCAATATAATAATGGTTTGGAATATAGATTAATTACTGAATTGAAAAAAAGAGTCGATATTCAGGATAACAGAAGTAAATTCTTCTAATCGAAAAGTACAATTTAATTATAAAAAAGGCATCAAAATTTTGATGCCTTTTTTTATGGTTTCTTGTTTTCGTACACTACCAATGCAAGTTTGCCTTTAGTGTTTGAAATGGGATAATATACTAAGCGATAAAAATTTTGATACGGTGTATTGATAAAATTTGCGATGTTTTTATATTTTCTGTTTTTATTCAAATATAATTTCCCATAATTACCTATTAAAAATCCATTATAGAATAAACAATAATCTTCTGAATTCGGGAGTGTCATAAATGAAGTAGGCTGTATTTCATTGAAATGTTTTATTTTATTGGTTGCTACGGCATTTACCAAAAAGATACTGTCATTTTGCTTTTTCTGTACATAATAGCAAATATGGGTACTATCATTTATATTATTGGTAACTAAACATCGGCCTATATTTTTAGCAATTGTTCTTGAAATGCCTGATTCTAAATCTAGAAATTCAGCATCCATTCTGTCACCTTTTTGTAGCACAGCAAGTGCTAAATTATTTTCATATAACCAACTATAATAACCAACTGGGTTTATAGCCGACAACATTTTAATCGGTTTGCCATTTAAGTCATACAACCAAAGATGTTGTGTGCTATCATCTTCCTCAACCCTTACTACCGACATCATTTTTTTATCTGGTGTAAGTTGCGGTGAATATTCTTTGAATTGTTTAGTTGAAGATAATTGAAGTACTGATTTTGTTTTTATATCGTACTTATAAATATCTGCTTGATTATCTGCACCTATTGAAGTAAATAATATTGTTTTGCCATCGGGCATAAAATAGGGTTGATTGTTGTAACCATTGCCTGTAGCTATTTTAGTTGGATTACTAAAAATATAATTAGTATCCTTAATGCTTACATCTAACAAATAAATATCGGTAGATGGTATTTGAGCCCAAACAATTAATGTAAAGAAATTAAAAACAAGGAATAAGCAATATTTATAGGTATTCATATTTACAATAGTTGGTGAATTACTAAAGTAAATGTATCACCTTAAATTTATTTAGTGTAAACAATTTTAGCAACGCTGCTTTTTTTATCGTCGAAAATTCTAATAAAATAATCTCCTTCGGTTGTGTTCAAATTTTTGAAATCAATAATGAAATTGTTGCTGCCAACAATTGATGATTTTATAATGAATTTCCCTACCATGTCAAA
>JBDKJJ010000333.1:0-10026 GCA_039796635.1 Bacteroidota bacterium | reverse complement strand
CTTCCGCTACATTCGGTGAAGGCACCAATACACATGGCTTTCCAACGATACACAATTCACTTACACTTAATGCGCCAGCTCTTGAAATAATAATATCAGCAGCAGCATAAGCATTATCCATTTGTTTAATGAAATCAAATGACCTCACCCCTAACCCCTCTCCATTAGAGAGGGGAACTAAGGCATCAATAGTTTGCTTTGATTTTTCAAAAAAACTTTTTCCAGTTTGCCAAATCAATTGATAATTGTTCTGCGCAAAAAAATCAATTCCTGCATCAATACTTTGATTGATAGTTCTTGCACCTAAACTTCCGCCAATCACCAAAATTGTTTTTTTATTTTCTTGCAAATCAAAAAATTGTAACGCTTCATTTTTTGTTACTTTACTTCCTGAAATAGTTGCTCTTACTGGATTTCCTGTGAATACAATTTTTTCTTTCGGAAAAAATTTATCCATTCCATCATACGCCACACAAATTTTCTTTGCCCACTTTCCTAAAATTTTATTAGTGATTCCTGCATAAGAATTTTGTTCTTGAATCACATAAGGAACGCCCTTCAATTTTGCTGCAAACAACAAAGGTGCACTGGCATAACCGCCAACACCTATGGCTACATCTGGTTTAAATTCTGAAATAATTTGCACCGCCATTGTAACACTTTTCACAACTTTAAATGGCAACAATAAATTATTAAAATCCATCGAACGTTGCAAACCAGCAATGGGCAAGCCTTTGATAGCATAGCCAGCTTCAGGAACTTTTTGCATTTCCATTCTTCCTTCAGCACCAACAAATAAAATTTCACAATCGGGAATATTTTTCTTCAATGCGTTTGCAATAGCAACAGCAGGAAATATATGTCCGCCTGTGCCGCCGCCACTAATGATAAATTTTTTAGGCATATTAAAATGGTGCTTCAGAGTCTTGAATTTCTTCTTTATCAGCAGCGAATGATTCTGCTTTCTTTAATTCAGCTTCTTGCAATAATTGTTGTTCTTCTTCAACGTGTTTACTCACACTTAAAATAATTCCAGTTGCTAAACTTGTAAATAAAAGTGATGTGCCGCCCATACTAATAAACGGAAGTGTAACCCCTGTAACTGGCGTTAAATGTACATTTACTGACATGTGCATCAATGCTTGAATGACCAATGCAAAGCCAAGCCCAACTGCTAGAAAAGCTCCAAATGCTCCAGGACATTTAATGAAAATTTTTATACATCGAAATAAAAATAGCAGATAAAGAATCATTAAAATAATGGAAACTATTAATCCATATTCTTCAATAATAATGGCGAAAATAAAATCACTATCAGAGTGCGGTAAAAAATTTCGTTGAGTGCTATTTCCAGGCCCAACGCCTGTTAAACCACCTTTAGCAATAGCAATATTTGCTTGCTGTGTTTGAAATGGAACTTCTTCTGTTTTATCAGAGCTAAAAGATTTAATACGACTTTCCCAAGTTTTAATACGGCCTTCATAACCCACTAATGTAGCAACTCCAACAAATCCACCTACTAAAAATAATCCTACAATGCCTGTTAAAAATAAATGTTTCAAATTTATTCTACCCATAAATAAAAGAACCATACAGGTAAGTAATAGAATACTTGCGGTTGATAAATTCGCTGGTAATATCAATAAAAATACAACAACAATTGGTAATAATATTGGTAGAAATGATTGTTTGAAATCTTTTATTATTTCTTGTTTTTTAGAAAGCATTCTTGCTGTGTACATGATGATTGAAAGCTTTGCTAAATCACTAGTTTGAAAGGTTAAACCAATGAATGGAATTTTTATCCATCGCGATGCATCATTCACATGTGAACCAAATATTAATGTAAATAATAATAGCGGTATTGTTACAATCATTAACAATACCGCTATTCGTGAATAATATTTATAATGTATAAGATGCGAAAAATACATTACCCCTAAACCTAAAATAACAAATCCAATTTGATTTCTTAAAAATGCTTCAGGCGATTTTGAATACTTAAATGCTAATGCACTTGTTGAGCTGTAAACCGTTAAACAACTAAACAATGCAAGCAAAATAACAATTAACCATATACTTCTATCTCCTTTAGTTTTAGCAACTAAAGTTGAAGGATTAACATAATCTATATTATCTTTTAAAATCAATTACTATAGTTGAAATGATTGAGTTCCTTCGCTTTCGCTCAGGATGACATTTGCCAGTAACTCTGCGGTTTGTCATGCTGAGGAACGAAGCATCTAATCAAATTTAAATTGAAAATTTATAACGATTTTACCGCCGCTTTAAATTGATTTCCTCTATCCATATAATTTTCAAATAAATCAAATGAAGCACAAGCAGGGGATAACAAACACATATCACCTTGTTCACCCAATTGATATGCCATCAACACAGCTTCCTCAGCGGTTTGTGTGTTAGCAATCATATCAACATAACGAGCAAATGCTTCATGAATTTTTCTGTTGTCTTTTCCTAAGCACACAATAGCCTTTACTTTTTCTTTTACCAATGATTGCAACACTGTGTAATCATTTCCTTTATCCAACCCACCTGCAACCCAAATTACAGGTTTAGTTGCACTTTCTAATGCGTACCATGTAGAGTTAATGTTAGTGGCTTTTGAATCATTAATAAAATCAATTCCTCGAACGGTAGCAACAAATTCCATACGATGTTCTAATGCATTAAAATCACTTAATGATTCACGTACAATTTCATTGCGTACATCAACTACATTAGCTGCAACGCCTGCTGCTAAAGAATTTTGCTGATTGTGCTTGCCTTGTAAGGCTAATTCGTAAATAGACATAGAGAAACTTTGTTTTTGGTTTATGGTTATGTTAAAATGGTTATCTTTTATATATGCTCCTTCTTCCAATTGTTTTGCTATAGAGAAAGGAATTGTTTTAGCTTTTGTTTTTTTCTGTTTTAAATTTTCACACAACACTTCATCATCAGCACAATAAATGAAAACATCGTTTTCGTTTTGATTCATCGTGATTCTGAATTTTGAATCAATGTATTTTTGATATTCATAATTATATCTATCCAAATGATCTTCTGACAAATTCAGCAACAGAGCCACATCTGGTCGGAATTCATGAATATCATCCAACTGAAAATTACTTATTTCAATCACATAATAATCCCAACCTCCGTTAGCCACTTCTAATGCAAAACTGTTTCCGATATTACCCACCAATGCCGCTTTGTAACCTGCTTTCACCAAAATATGATGAATTAAAGTAGTGGTGGTTGATTTGCCATTACTACCTGTAATGCCTATCAGTTTTGCGTTTCCGCTATACCTGGCAGCAAATTCAATTTCACTAATCACATGAATTCCCTTTGCTCTGATTTTTTTTATTAGTTCCACTTTTTCAGGAATACCAGGGCTTTTCATCACTTCATCTGCATTCAAAATTTTTTCTTCTGTGTGCTGACCTTCTTCAAAATCAATGTTGTGTTGTTGTAAAAGAACTTTGTATTTATCTGCAATCAAATTTTTATCACTCAAGAAAACATCAAAGCCTTGTTGCTTGCCCAACACCGCCGTGCCTGCGCCCGATTCGCCTCCACCCAATATTACAAGACGTTTTTTCATTTTACTATTTGCCACAAAGACACTAAGGCACTAAGTTTTTTTAATTCACAAATCTTTTAATTCCATTTTTAATCAAAGGCACATTGAAATTGATTAAGTAGCCTAATCGTTTTTTAGTCAATTTCAAGTGTGAAATAATTTGTGCCTGCCATACTGGATTAATTTCTTCAACAGCTTTTAATTCAACTATCACACAATCTTCTACTAACAAATCAATTCTCAATCCTTCATCAAATTCAATTCCGTCATACACAAATTTTATATCCACCTGTGTGTCAACTACAAACTCTTCTTTTCTTAAGCCAAACACGATTCATAAATTTTTTCCAACAAGCCCGGACCAAATTGCTTATGCACCTTGTAAGCTGCATTAACAATAGCTTTCCCGACTCTTTCTTCAAATGCTGTTGGTTCCATTTATTTTTTTTATTTGCATTTCAAATTCTTTGTGTCTTCGTGCCTTTGTGGCTATTTTTTATCGAATCTTCAGTGTTGCAATTGCAAACAATGCCAACATAATTCCGATGATAAAAAACCGCATTACAATTTTTGATTCATGCATTCCATTCTTTTGATAATGATGATGCAATGGCGACATTTTGAATAATCTGTTTTGCTGTGCATACTCCAATCCGTATTTTTTCTTACGGTACTTAAACACAGCTACTTGCAACATCACCGAAATATTTTCAATCAAAAAAATGCCGCAGAAAATCGGAATCAATAATTCTTTTCTTACACACAACGCCATCGTGCCAATGATTCCACCCAATGCCAAACTTCCAGTATCACCCATGAAAACCTGTGCTGGATAAGTGTTGTACCACAAAAAGCCTACACATGCACCAATAAATGCTGCACCAAAAACCACCAACTCACCCACATGAGGTATGTACATAATGTTCAAGTATCGAGCAAAATTGATGTTGCCGCTCACATACGCAAACACCACAAGTGTCAATCCTATCAACGCTGAAGTGCCCGTTGCCAGCCCATCTATACCATCTGTAATATTCGCACCATTACTCACCGCCGTGATGATAAACACTACAATCAAGATGTAAATTATCCAAGCATATTTTTCATAACCATCGCCTAACCATGAAATTAATTTCGCATAATTGAACTCATGTGTTTTCATAAATGGAATAGTTGTAACAGGCGCTTTGACACTATCCATGCTGCTTTCAACATCTTTGTTGAAGGCTTGCAAAAAACTTCTTTGCTTATCCATCGCAGTTTGCACCACACCGTCTTTTACAATTTCTTTTTTGATAATTACATGCTTATTGAAATAAAGTGAAGCACCTACCAACAAGCCTAAACCAATTTGTCCCATCACTTTAAACTTTCCAGCCAAGCCTTTTTTATCCTTTTTAAAAACTTTGATATAATCATCCACAAAGCCGATAGTACCCATCCAAATAGTTGTTGCGACTAACATTAAAATATACACATTCATCACTCTTGCAAACAATAATGTAGGGATTAATATCGCAGCCAAAATGATAAGTCCGCCCATGGTTGGTGTTCCTTTTTTTTGTTGCTCACCTGCTAGTCCTAAATCACGTATCGTTTCACCGATTTGTTTTTTCTGCAAAAATTTCACTATTCTTTTACCCAACAACAATGAAATCACCAACGAAAAAATCGCTGCCCATGCGGCTCGGAAGGTAATGTATTTAAACAGCCCTGCACCTGCAAGATTAAAATGGTCGTGTAAGTAATTGAATAAATAGTAAAACACGTTTCTTAATTTTTTGAACCACTAAGACTCAAAGGCACCAAAGTTTTTAAAAAACTTCTTTGTGATTTCGTGTCTTCGTGGTTCTATTTTTTTATAAAAATTCGTTTAAAATTTCTTTGTCATCAAAATGATTTTTCACTCCTTTTATTTCTTGATATTTTTCATGTCCTTTTCCTGCTACCAAAATCACATCATCTTCTGAAGCCATACTGCAAGCCAGTTTGATAGCTTCTTTTCTATCTGTAACTGAAAAAGTATTTTTTCCTTTTCCGAATGGAACACCTTTTTTCATCTCTTCTAAAATCATTTCTGGTTCTTCGCTTCTCGGATTATCACTTGTCAAAATCACTAACTCACTGCCGTTGCAAGCAATTTCAGCCATCAATGGTCTTTTCGTTTTATCTCTATCACCACCACAACCAACCACTGTTATCAATCTTCCTGCGCCATTTCTGATATTGTTAATCGTTTCAATCACATTTTGCAAAGCATCTGGCGTATGAGCATAATCAACTATTCCAGTTATTTTTCTTTGTTGATTTCTAATCACTTCAAATCTTCCTTCAGCACCTTTCAAGCTGCTTAATACCTGTAATACTTCTTCTTTATTTTCATTCATCAATCGTGCTGCAGCATACACAGCCAACAAATTGTAAGCATTGAATTTTCCAATCATTCTGAAATGAACATCCGTTCCATCCATCTGCATCAACAAACCTTCTAACGTATTTTCTAAAACTGTTCCTTTGAAATCTGACATTTGACGAAGGCTGAAGGTTTTTCTATGTGCTTTAGAATTTTGCAACATTACATTTCCTCTTTTATCATCAATATTGCTCAAAGCAAATCCTTCGCTTGGCATTTCATCAAAAAAACATTTTTTCACTTTTAAATACTCTTCAAAAGTTTTGTGATAATCCAAATGGTCATGAGTGATATTTGTAAAAATTCCTCCAACAAATTTCAAACCTGCAATTCTGTTTTGATGAATTGCATGTGAACTCACTTCCATGAAAGCCTTATCACATCCAGCTTCTACCATTTCATTCAACAATTTATTCAAACTCACCGCATCAGGTGTGGTGTGTGTGCTTGGAATAATTTGTTCACCAATTTTATTTTCAACTGTTGAAATCAAACCGCATTTGTAACCCAATCCACCAAACAATTGATGCAATAAAGTTGCAACAGTCGTTTTTCCGTTTGTTCCTGTAACGCCTACTAATTGTAGCTTTTCAGATGGATTTTCATAAAAATTTGCAGCAGCAATCCCTAAAGCTTTTGCAGCGTTAGAAGTTTTCACATAAGTAATTCCATCTTTTATTTCTGTTGGAAATTCTTCACAAACTATTGCTGTAGCTCCTTTTGCAATCACATCATTGATGAATTGATGTCCGTCAACTTGTGTACCTCTTGTAGCAAAGAACGTTGAACCATTTTCTATTTTCCGTGAATCAAATTGAATAGAGGTAACTGAAATATCAGTTCTACCAATCACATCGAGTAGATTCACTTTGTATAGTATGTCTTTTAATAACACTTACTTTTTATTTTATTGAACCACTAAGGCACTAAGTTTTTCAAAAAAAATTCCTTATGCTTTTGTGCCTTTGTGGTTCATGAATTTTATTTTCTAATTTCCTAATTGCAAATTCACTTCACTTCCTTTTCCCACTTCATCGCCAGCGCTTGGCATTTGCATCACTACTTTCCCATTGCCCTTAAACTTCACTTTCAAACCTTTATTTTCTAAAATATACAATGCATCTTTTAATGAAAATCCTGTAATGTCAGGCATTTTACCCTGTTCCATATTTCTATTTACAGATGAATATTTATTATTTTCTTTCCTCATTGTACACCATCCAATCTCACTATTATTTGAATATGGTGATTTCAATTCATTCAAAATATTTTGAATTTCCTTTGATGTACCGGCAATTGATTGCGGCTTATCATTAGGTCGTAAGGTTGAGTCATTTTTCTGAATAGGTGCATGCATAAATGTTGATGTAGCATATACTTTATCAGCCAATTCTTTAAACACTGGGCAAGCCACCTGCGAACCATAATAAACGCTCTTATCTTTTGTAGGATTATAGATAACTACAATGCAACTATACAAAGGATTATCAGCAGGAAAATATCCAACAAATGATGCCAAGAATTTTTTATTTCCGCCACCGCCTTTATTATTAAAACCACCTGAACCTAATTGAAAAATTTGTGCTGTTCCTGTTTTACCACCAATTGAATAATTTGGATTTAGCAATATTCCTTTCGCCGTTCCTTTAGTAACTACTGCTTCCATAATGGCTCTCAATTTGCTTATCGTAGCTGGCTTTGCAACATTTTCTATCACAACTGTTGGTTCAAATTGCTTTAAAATTTTTCCATATTCTTTTACTTGCGAAACCAAATATGGCTTCATTCTTTTTCCATTATTAGCAATTGAATTATACCAACATAAAGTTTGCAATGGTGTTACACGTTCTTCATAACCAACACTCATCCAAGGCAATGAAACTACTTTGTTATAATACTTTGATGAAGTATTTTTCACATCAGGTCGGGCTTCACCATCTAAATCAATTCCTGTTTTTTCAGTTAATCCAAATTGCTTCAAGTAATCAAAATATCGCTGAGGATTATTACCGAAATAAGTAGTTACTAATTTCGAAATACCAACATTAGATGATATGGCAAAACAAGTTTTTAATGAAACATAATTTACAGCCAATTCATGGTCAGTCATTTTTTGTTTACCATATAATTTATGACCATGCTCCAAATCAACCATTGTTGAAGTATCTGCCAAGCCTGATTCAATCAAGGCTGCACAGCTTGCCATTTTAAAAGTTGAACCAGGTTCGATAGCTTCAGCAATTGCATAATTAAAATTTTCAGAGTAAGAACCATCATCAGCCTGACCCAAATTAGCCATAGCTTTTATTTTGCCTGTTTTCACTTCCATCAAAATCACACAACCATGTTTGGCTTCATTTTTTACCAATGTGTTTAACAAAGCATTTTCAGCCACATCTTGCAAACCCACATCAATAGTTGTAATAATATCTTTTCCATTTTGTGGTTCAATTGCATTTTCATCTGAAATTGGCAACCAAGTATTTCCTGCAATTCGTTGCATTAATTGTTTACCATTTGTCCCTGATAAAAAAGTATCATATTTAGCTTCCAACCCCACTTTCTGAGCACCTTCTCTGCTTAATCCAATTGTTCGTAAAGCCACGTAATCAAAAGGATTTACCCTTCGTGGTTGTTGAATAGCAATTAATCCACCTTTGTATCTACCCAAATTAAAAATCGGAAATTTTCTTACCACTAATAAATCTGTATAAGAAACTTTTCGTTTTAATAATAGATATCGCTCTTTATCCTTACGCCCCGAAACTATCATTCTGCGGTATTCTTCAGCTGGTTTATCATTAAATAAATTTGATAAGCCAAGTGCTAATGAATCAACTTTAGCACGAAATAATTCATCACTTACTGATTCAGCTTTTGTATCCATCCGTATTTCAAAGAACGGCAGTGAGGTAGCCAACAATCTTCCATCTTCACTATAAATATTACCTCGTTCTGCTTCAATATTTTTGAAATCAGTAGTTAAACTATCAGCCACCGATTTCCAGTAATTACCTTGTACTTGCTGCGTTATAAAAACTCTGCTTATTAATGCAATTACCCAAAGCACTAATCCAAAATAGCTGATATAAACCCTCCATGATATGTCTTTCTTTATATTCACTATTATTGCGCATGAATGCTAATTTTTTTTGGCGGCGTAGTTAACTCATGCAAACCAAATGTGTCAACAATTGATGCCACTTGAGTTTGCATACTTCTTTTTTCTAAATCGTTTTTCGCCTCTAAATATTCACTTCTCAATTCTTTCAATTCCGATTTCACTTTACCAATTTCTCTAACTCTACTTTCAGCCAAATGATTCGAATAAATATAAATAACAGCAATACCGAACATCCATAATATAAATGGCAACTGCTCAATCATTCGTTTACTTGAAAAAAGTTCCTTTAATTCTTTAAACATTTTAACTTTTGTTGCTCCTGAGCTTTTGTTACTTTTTTTCTTTGGGCGGCTAACGGGCTATTCGCTACAATCTTTTGTTCGCCTATTACTCCCACTCTTTTGGAGAGGGTTGTGGTGAGGCTCACAAAAGGATTTTCGCTTCTATCCCTGCCGCTTCATTTTCATTTACACCTGTCTATTTTCAAGTTTGGCGAACTTTTAAAGTTCGCCAAACTTTTACCATAGCGTTTGCAAATATTTTCTTTTTGAAAATCTCCCTAACCCCCTTTGCAAGGGGGAATTGCGGCTATCTTCATTCTCTCCAGCTTGCATTTATCTCACATCTTCATTAGCACATTAGCATATTATCACATTAGCTCATTGTTTTTCTGCTATCCTCAATTTTGCACTTCTACTCCTCGGATTTATTTTCACTTCTTCATCACTTGCTTCAATTGGTTTTTTAGTAATCAGTTTAAAAGGACGATAAATATTTCCGAAATCATCTTTTTGTTGTTCACCTCTAAAATTGCCAAACTTCATAAAATCTTTTACCAATCTATCTTCCAATGAATGATAACTCATTACCACTAATCTACCGCCTACATTTAATGACGAA